>JAOMCN010000019.1 GCA_028345065.1 Rhodospirillales bacterium | reverse complement strand
TCTAGGATGGTATAGGGAAACGACTGTTTAGGTTAGTTTTATTATGCCCCACGCCAAAGCTTTGCGTTAGCTCGCAATTAATTCAGATAACTTGAGCACTTAGATATCAGTGAATTCAATAGCACCGTCCGGCAACAAGTATAAAATAATCACTTTTCCGTCAGTCACAGTGGGTTGGTGAGCAGAATTAGGTTCGTAAACCAGCCAGCCAACGCCATTACCATCAAATTTAGCATCATTTGATAAGGGCATAATCATATCGATCTCCCCCTTTGGATGCCGATGGTGCGGACCGACTACGTTGTTCATCAGGACGACGTCAACACTAAAACCATCAAGATCTTTAATTATGCGTCCAAATTTTAAGCTGTCATCACCACGGTTGCACATCCAACCCTCTTCAATTGCGGAGATACAAGTTTCTTTAACACCCTGAAAAACGGGACCATCCGGTGGAAACATATGGTTCAATTTTTTGGTCAAAGAAATATCTAGTTTCTCTCCAACAATTGCACTCGTGATATTTTCTAATTGGGTCTGAATTTTCTCTAAAGCCATATTTAAATTATTCCAACAATTATAGTTCTCTCCAAACCTACTACTCTTTCCATTTGCCAATTACGCTGTGATAGGAGTATTTTGTTAGTCAATCAATATTGAATACCTGAATATCTCGCTACTAATACATTTTTATTGTCCACAACATAATCCTCAAATATGATTAAATATATTGTTCGACTGCCGAATAATAAGTTTACTCGGAATTAATAACGGCGTTTATAAATGGCGGAATGATTTATGGATGGCGGCACAGCATTAGCCAAAGTACTCGCCTCTGGTGAGCGTTCTTTCAAAAAAGAAATCGGAAAATTGCTCCTGTCTGATGGTGATACATTTCATGGTGAAGGCATTCTCGCAATCACCAAGGCACTTCTTCAATCAGGTATTTCGTATGTGGGAGGTTATCCCGGCGCACCAATGTCCCATCTTATTGATGTTTTAGCCGATGCCAGCGAAGAAATACTCCAACCTATGGGAATACATTATGAACAATCGGCGTCAGAAGCTGGTGCGGCGTCCTTGTTAAGCGCCTCAGTCACCTACCCGATACGAGGTGCCGTAACGTGGAAATCAGTCGTAGGTAGCAATGTAGCTTCCGATGCCCTCTCCAATTTGGGATCATCCGGTGTCGTCGGCGGCTCACTGATTATATTGGGAGATGATTACGGTGAAGGTTCCAGTATCATGCAGGAGAGAACTTATACTTTTGCCATGAAATCATCGATACCACTAATTGACCCGCGATATAACATGACGCGCATGGTGGAATTGACAGAACAAGCCTTTGAATTATCCGAAGCCTGCTCAATGCCCATCTTCCTAAACATGCGGATCCGGGCTTGCCATCTAACAGGAAAGTTCAGAACAAAAGATAACAAGGTTGCTGTATACAACGCTAATAACCCTGTGCCAGAGCAACATTATGATCTTGAAAAAATAGTGTTACCCCCGGCGACCTATCGACACGAAAAAGCAAAGTTTGACGACCGTCTTCCAGCAGCCCGACGTTTCGCCCAGGAAAATAGTATCAATGAATTTTTCCCCGGCGATGGAAGTAGATATGGCATCATTACCCAAGGCGGAACCTACACCGTAGTACTCCGGGCATTACGGAGATTAGGGATGGCGGATGCGTTCGGAAATACGGATGTGCCCATTCTTTGCCTTAATCTGGTTTATCCACTGATCCCAGAGGAAATTGAAAAATTCATCACGCATAAGGATCAAATCTTAGTGGTGGAGGAAGGAAACCCAAATTTTATCGAGTCCCAAATCGCGGAAATTGCCCAGCGTGGTAAAATAGAGTGTGTTATCCATGGGAAGGATTTGCTGCCAATGGCGGGAGAATATGTCTCTAACGTTGTACGCGAAGGGGTCGCAAGTTTTCTGACGGAAGTCTTGCCGGATGGCCAACAATCCGTTGCCGGACTGGCTGAAGCAGCCATAGAAAATGAAAAAGTCGTGGCGCAATCATACATTGTCGAACCTATGCCACCAAGACCACCGTCTTTTTGCACGGGTTGTCCCGAACGCCCCATCATGGCTGCGCTTAAACTACTGATGAAAGAGCGCGGCAAATTCCATATTTCGATGGATATCGGATGCAACCTGTTTGGTTCCTTGCCGCCTTTCAATGTTGGTAATACCGTGTTGGGCTACGGTTTGTCGCTTGCGAGCAGTGGCGCCGTAGGTCCAAATTTAGACCAACCCAATGTAGCTATTATGGGAGATGGAGGGTTCTGGCATAATGGCCTAACTACAGGTGTCATCAATGCCCGCTGGAACGAATACGACTCGGTCCTTATTATACTCGATAACGGCTATGCTGCGGCCACTGGTCAACACCTATTACCTTCCTCAGGCACTACGCCCAAAGGATTATCATCTCTTGTCACTATAGAAAACGCGCTGAGAGGCGTCGGCGTTAAATGGATTAAATACGTAGACTCTTATAGCCTACAAGACGCCAAGAATGTCATTGCTGACGCGCTGGATGCTCGTGACCAAGGCTTGCGCGTTGTTATCTCTAATAATGAGTGCATGCTGGCCCGTCAGCGCAGGGAACGCCCCGCAAAAGCCGAGGCCCTCAACACAGGGAAAACGGTCATCCAGGAAAAGTTTGGCGTTGATGAAGAGGTGTGCACCGGTGATCATTCCTGTATGCGCTTGAACGGATGCCCTTCACTAACACTAAAAGAGAGTAGCGACCCTTTTAAAGAAACACCCGTAGCTCACGTAAATGATGGTTGCGTTGCTTGCGGGCATTGCGGAGAGGTTGCACATGCAGCACAGCTTTGCCCCTCATTTTATAAGGCCGAAGCCATTCTCAATCCCGGGATCTCGCGTACTATATTTTCAAAAATCAATCGCAGCCTTCTTACTGCCTTAGGAGCATAATGGTAGCTGATCGCCCCATTTGTATCTTACTCGGCGCACTTGGCGGACAAGGTGGAGGTGTGCTCGCCGATTGGCTGGTTGAGGCAGCCCACCATTCAGGCTACCCGGCTCAAGCTACATCCACTCCCGGTGTTGCCCAACGAACAGGTGCAACGACCTATTATTTTGAATTATTTCCAGAAAAAAACCCTCCAGGCGAACCAATATTTACCCTTTTCCCCGGTACCGGCGATCTAGATATCATAGCAGCTTTGGAACCAACAGAGGCTGGGCGCTCACTGGAACGGGGCTACATAACCGAAACCACGACAGTCATCACGGGAACTGAAAGAGTTTACTCGACCGCCGAAAAAATGGCGGCCGGTGACGGTACGATCAATGATAAACCAATGATGGAAAGTCTTGAAAAGGCCTCCAAAAAACTTATTCGACTGGATATTGACAGTCTTGCTGGCAACACAGCCAGCCGTATTAATTCTGTTATGTTCGGCTCTATCATTGGAAGCGGGATTTTACCATTGGGTGACGAAGACGGGCGCCATGCAATTCGTAATAAGGGTGTGTCAGTCTCCTCCAACCTTGAAGGATATGATATCGGCCTTGAGACGGCGAGAACCGGCGGTTCCGCGGCCCAGCCCGATGCGGAAAGGCCCTATAAGCCTGTACCTGCATCGTTTGAGAAAACAATTTCTGCTTATCCTGAGCATCTGCGTAACCTTCTCGGCCACGGTTTTGCCAAATTGTTGGATTATCAGGATGAGGCGTACGCCTCTCTTTACCTTGAACGTGTTAACACCGTTGTTGATATCGACAACCATCCATCTCGTAAATTGACCAAAGAAATTATCAAACGACTTGCCATTTGGATGAGTTTTGAGGACATAATTCGCGTTGCGCAACTTAAAACCCGCCCTGGCCGCTTAAACAGGATACGTCAGGAACTTGGTGTAGATGAGCATACCCCCTTGAAATTAACCGATTACTTTAAACCGGGTCGAGATGAATTTATCGGGATACTTCCTCCCTCTCTATCCTGGGTTGTACCAAAATGGAATAGACTGGATAGAGGCAAAGGGATGGCGCTTCACATCCCAACTGGAACAATTTTTGGTTTTACTCTTTTAAAATTTTTGGCTTCTTTGAGGTTCCTACGTAGAAGCAGTTCACAGTATAGACAAGAACAGAACCATATTTTGAATTGGCTAGGGGCTGTTAAAATTGCTGCAGAGAGTGATTATGACCTAGCATGCCGTACCGCACGACTTTCGATTTGGGCCCGTGGATACGGCAATGTCCGCCAGAATGGACAGGGTATTTTAAATAACATCTTTAAAGATTGGCAAAGCAAATTAGCTACGGATATGACGAAGGTTTCTATTGAAGTTGACCAAAGTCTGCTTCTTGCTCACTCTAATCCCGATGCACCGGAAGTAATTCACTAAAAACGTTTGGGACCGAATAAATGGCGGAAGTAAAAAATAAAACGAATTTGTCATGCACTGTTAATGGGCGAGTAAGCGACAATATCGTTTCGGATAGTCTCTTACTGGCGGATTTTCTTAGGGAGACGCTAGGCCTCACCGGAACAAAAATTGGGTGCGATGGCGGTGAATGTGGGTGCTGCACGGTTCTAATCGATAATGCTCCTCAACATGCATGCTTAACTTTAGCCGCAAAGTGCAATGGCAAGGCGATTGAAACGATTGAATCCCTGTCCGAAGAGAGTAGATTATCTGCAATACAACGCGGTTTTAACGAAAAACTTGGCGCGCAATGTGGTTTCTGTACACCCGGAATGGTTATGGCTGCCGAAGGCTTACTCAGAACAAATCCAGATCCTAACGAGCAAGAGATCCGGGCCGGTCTTGCTGCTAATATCTGCCGTTGTACTGGCTATGTAAAAATCATTGAAGCTGTTCAATCTGCTGCCGATGAACTGAAAATGAGCGGTCAGGCGCTATGAATGAGATAAAACCTTCTAAATCAATTGGCATTCGTAAATCCCTTGTCGATGGCCCTGAAAAAGTATCCGGTAAAGCAAAATATTCTAGTGACTTTATGCCCATTGGTTGCCTTGTAGGGAGAATTTTTCGCAGTCCAGTTGCCCATGCCGAAATTATCAAAGTTGACATAGAAGAAGCCAAACTATTACCAGGTGTTAAAGCTGTCATTACCGGAGATGAAACTGACGAGCCTTTTGGTATCCTTCCGATTGCCCGCTTTGAATTTCCACTTGCCCGTGACAAGGTCCGTTACCGCGGTGAACCTGTCGCATGTGTTGCGGCAATTGATGTAGAAACTGCCCAAAAGGCCATAGATCTCATAAAGTTTAAATATAAAGAACTACCAGCATATTTTACTTCCAAAGACGCCATGGCAGAAGGAACCGTAGACCTTCATGACCACCGCCCACGGAATATAGAGCGTGAGGTCGACTTCGAGCTTGGAGAAGTCGATAAGGGCTTATCCGACGCTGATTTTGTTATTGAAGAGAGCTTTAATTGCGCCGAAGTTTGCCAGGTTCAAAGTGAGCCGCATGCGGCAATTGCAGAATATGATGCTGAACGGGAATTTATCACGGTCCGTGCCAGCACCCAAGTCCCCTACTATGATCATCTAATGCTGGCAAAAGTATTAAAAATGGATGAAGCGCAAATTCGTGTGGTTAAACCATTTGTTGGGGGAGGATTTGGTTGTCGTACCGAGAGTCTAAATGTCACGCTAATTTGTGCATTGGTGGCTCGCGCTGCAAATGGAACCGTAGGGCTAACAGTATCTCGCGAGGAAACGTTCATAACCCATCGTGGTCGACCCGAAACCGATATTGAAATGCGAATTGGCGTAAAGAAAGACGGCACCATTACCGCCGTAGACTATACGGCTATACAACGAGGAGGTGCCTACAGTGGTTATGGCGTCGTAACGATTTTGTATTCCGGGGGATTACTGTTTGGCTTGTACGATTTGACCGCTGTTCGCTACAAGGGGTTTCGGGTATTAACGAATACGCCACCGCCAGGCGCAATGCGTGGTCACGGTATAACTAATGTCAGATATGCATTTGAAGCTTTATTAGACAAAATAGCTACTAAGCTGAAAATTGATGCTATTGAAATTCGCCGCAAGAACCTTTTGAAGGGTCCAAATTACGAAACTCTCAATGAAATGTTTATAAACAGTTATGGACTTCCCGAATGTTTGGATTGGGTTGAAAAAGAAAGCCAATGGAACCAAAGAAAAGGAAAAATGGGTAAATTTCGTGGCCTAGGTGTTGCCTGTGGACATTACATTAGCGGCGCTTCAAAACCAGTCAACTGGACAGGTGAACCGCACGCTACAGTTCATCTCAAGCTGGATTGGGACGGCTCCATAACGATATTGACGGGAGCGCCAGAGATTGGTCAAGGCTCTTCCACGATGACGACGCAGTGTGCTGCTGAAGTATTGGGGCTAGATATGTCCCGTTTCCAAATTATTACTAGTGACTCGAAACTCACACCAAAAGACAACGGTTCGTACTCTTCTCGCGTAACCTATATGGTTGGCAATGCTGCGATTGACGCTGCGACAAACCTTAAGAAAATTTTGATTGAAGCTGCTGCCAGAAAGCTGGATGCAAACCCTGACGATGTGGAATGCCTTGGAGAATATTACAGCGCTGGTTCACAAGATGAAGGGCTGACATTTAATGAAGTTGTAACGGCCGCTTTAGAAGGTACTGGAACGATCACAGTTAAAGGTAATTTCGACACTTTACCGGAATCATGGGGCACAAAAAAATACCGTGGTGGTGCGATAAGCGGTAGTATGGCTTACGCCTACGCGGCTCAGGTGGTAGAAGTTAGTGTAGATCCCGATACAGCTGAAATAAAAGTAGAAAAAGTATGGGCAGCACAGGATGTTGGAAAAGCTCTCAACCCACTGAGCGTTGAAGGCCAGATCGAAGGCTCGGTCTGGATGGGAATGGGACAGGCGATTTCCGAAGGCACCCTTTATCATAACGGTTTGGGCATTACTAATAGTATGCTGGATTATAGAGTTCCAACTATTATCGAATCTCCACCAATTGAAGTCGGTATAATTGAAAGTATTGACCCAAACGGACCATTTGGTGCGAAAGAAGCGGGCGAGACGTCTCTTATCGCTTTTATTCCGGCGCTGACCAACGCCGTAGCAGACGCAATCGGTGTAAGACCAACTGACCTGCCAGTAACGCCTGATAAACTGATGGAATTGATAGAGAAAAACACTAAAAATGAAAATTCCGTTACCTAGTTTTTGGAGCATATAATTTATGGAATTTATGCCGAATTTTAAGTTGTATCGTCCGGACAATGTAGACGATGCGATTAAAATAAAGACCGAGCATGCAGAAGTCCGCTTTGTCGCGGGCGGTACAGATATGATTGTCAATGTTCGAAGGGGCATTGAACAACCGCAGTGTCTGGTCGATCTGACGTCAATTTCTAATATGAATGATATAACTGAGGTTGACGGCGGATTAGAGATTGGCGCAAATGTGACCTTACGAAATGTTCAGGAAAATAAATTTATTCGGCAAAATTACCCTTGTATTGCGGAGGCAGCTGGATCTGTAGCCGGGCCCACTCACCAACAATATGGGACTGTTGGTGGTAACCTGTGCTTAGATACCCGGTGCTTGTTCTATAATCAAAGCGAATGGTGGCGGCAAAGTAATGACTACTGCCTAAAGGAGCGCGGTGATACATGTCATGTTGCACCCAGCGGTAAACGTTGTTTTGCCGCTTTTTCGGGGGACCTAGCACCATCAATGCTTGTCTACGAAGCGGAAATAAACGTCGTTGGGCCATCAGGCTCCCGACGTATTCCTTTGTTGGAACTCTACAGGGACGACGGCATGGCACATCTGACATTAGAACCCGGAGAACTTGTTGAGCGTGTACATCTTCCGGCGACTCTAGCTGGCGATCCATCCCGTTATGAAAAGGCACGCATTCGAGGCTCTATAGATTTTCCATTAGCCGGTGTCGCCATAAGATTGCGCAAAGGCAAAAGTAATGCTGTAGAAGACATTGCAATTGCGCTAACGGCTGTGAATCCGTATCCAAAGGTTATATCGGACCTGCAGAACCTGATCGACGGCAAACTCAGTGAAGATGAACTCGATTTTATCAGGGATACCGTCCGCAAGCAGTCAAAGCCTATGCGGACCACGACTGTCGCACCCTGGTACAGGCGCCGGGTCGTTGGAGCCATAGCCCGGCGCTTAGCCGCAGAACTTTCGGCTTAAATAAAAAACAACTCACAACAGAGTTTTGATAATCACTTCAAATACAGTCAAATAATTTGTTATTAACTCTGGAATGAAATTAATTTAGAGGACGAAAGAATAGGATATGACTGATAAATCGGAATTTAAATGGGATGACCCATTCTTTTTTGATGACCAATTAAATGAAGAAGAAAGACTTGTCCGAGACTCGGCCCGAGACTACGCCCAGAATAAATTGATGCCGCGGGTCTTGGAAATGCACCGTAACGAGTCTTTTGATAGGGATATTTTCTATGAAATGGGTGAGCTTGGTTTTTATGGTACTACAATTCCAGAGGAATATGGCGGGGCAGAATTAAGTAATGTTTGTTACGGACTTGTAGCTAGGGAAATTGAACGGGTCGACTCGGGCTACCGCTCTATGTTAAGCGTGCAGGCTTCTTTAGTAATGCACCCTATTTTTACCTATGGAACGGAAGAGCAGAAAAAGAAATACCTTCCTAAACTGGCAAGTGGGGAGATTATAGGTTGCTTTGGTTTAACGGAACCTGACCATGGCTCCGACCCCGGCAGCATGAAAACCCGAGCTGAAAGAACTGCCGATGGTTATACTTTATCGGGTAGCAAAACATGGATATCTAACTCCCCGGTCGCGGACATTTTTGTAATATGGGCAAAATTAGACGGTGTAGTTCGAGGCTTTATTCTAGACAAAAACTTGAAAGGTCTTAGCGCACCCAAAATTGAAGGTAAATTTTCTCTCCGCACTTCAGTAACCGGTCAAGTTGTTATGGATGAAGTGGCCATACCCGAAGAAAATATATTTCCGGAAATTTTGGGGTTAAAGGGCCCTTTCGGATGCCTGAACAAGGCCCGATACGGGATATGCTGGGGTGTAATTGGCGCTGCTGAGTTCTGCTGGCATGCTGCACGACAATATACTTTAGACCGCACACAATTTGGTCGCCCTTTGGCAGCTAACCAACTAATCCAAAAAAAACTTGCGGACATGCAAACAGAAATCAGCCTCGCTCTCCAGGGTGCATTACGTATGGGTCGCTTAATGGATGAAGGACGCTGTCCTACGGAAAACGTCTCGATGCTCAAACGCAATAACGCGGGTAAGGCGCTTGATATCGCACGTATGTCGCGGGACATGCACGGTGGCAATGGTATCAACGACGAATACCACGTAATTCGTCACCTTTTAAACCTTGAGACCGTAAACACCTACGAGGGCACGCACGATATTCACGCACTTATACTTGGGCGTGCGCAGACTGGGATTCAAGCTTTTACGGCATAGTCTTTTATTGACAAAATTGATCACCAACTCTGGAACTAGTTTGCCACTCATTGAGTGAACCTGTATCGACATGTAACTTCGGGTCTTTGGTATCGAGTTATTAAATAATGGCTTCTTATAGAAAACCAATTATTGGTATCCCGGCAAGTATTCTTGAGGTGGGTGAGAACCAAATCCCGGCTCACACGTCGGGCAAAAGAATTATCGATGCCCTGGTAACATTTGCCAATTGTATTCCCTTGATTATACCGGCGCGTGCAGACACTTCCGATACCAGCAGTTTGCTCGATAATTTTGATGGATTTTTTTTATCGGGTGGACGTGCCAATGTAGAGCCTCACCACTACGGTGCACCTCCTTTCCCGTCGGATGAAATTACGGACACCGACCGTGACAATACCGTTTTACCTCTTATTCGGGGATGTATTGAACGTAAAATGCCACTGTTAGGAGTTTGCCGCGGAATTCAGGAAATGAACATAGCGATGGGTGGAACTCTCTATTACCGCGTGAATGAGGTTGAAGGGAAGAATGATCACCGTATGCCCCGCGGAGATAATGTAACTCAAGAAGAGGTATTCCAGCTTCGCCATTTAGTAGCCCTTACGCCTGGCGGCCTATTTCAACAACTAGCCCAAGCAGATGAAGTCAAGGTTAACTCTTTGCATGGCCAGGCCATTGACCGGATTGCCGACGCCTATAATGTTGAGGCGACCACCGTTGAAGATAACGTTATTGAGGGTATTCGTCTTAAAAATGACCCAACCTTTACGGTTGGAGTTCAATGGCATACTGAATGGAAACCGGAGGAAACAGACCATTTTCTGTCACGTAAGCTATACGAAGAGTTTGGAAAAGCCGCCCAAGAATACTTTAACCACAAATCCTAAAACCCTCATCGCAAGAAATTCTGACCTTGCCACCAGTCGGCACGCTGCTAGGCCGGTTTAACAAAGTTTAAAAGAGTTCAGTTGGTAATCTACCGCTAATTTCAGAAGAAGTTGGCGAATATCGATAGCACCGGAATATGACGTTACTATCCTTGTAAGCCGGGTGATTGTAGTCAACAATATAGGGAGAGGTATAATCCCAGACTATTTCCCCGTTAGGAGTTACTTCAAATAGACGCCCCCAAAGGCCTTCACAAATTAGCGTATTTCCCGAAGATAGGCGTTGGCAACCGCTGATAAACCAGCTCATGAAGGAGCGTCGGGGGCTGCCCTCATAGCGCCACACCTCTTCGTTAGTTGCGGGATCAACTTCAACCACAGCCGAGCCTGTTTCTGGTCCATGGATATTAACATCGACTCCATTTGCAAAGAAAAGAATATTACCATTTTTCAATTGCTGGACGTCATGGTGTTGACCATATGTCGGTTCGTTCAGGAACCAGCTTACTTTCTTCGTATCACGATCCACCCGTAGCATCGTGTTATTATATCGCCAGTTGATAATGAAGTCTCCGTTTTCACAAGGAAAAATGGTATTAGCATGGGCATATTCCATTCGCCCGACAGTAGGACTAAGTGGAAACCTACTCATATCCATATCTGTTGTCGCATGCCACTCCCAAACCGTGTTGCCCTCCTTATCAATCTCACGGATATAGTCGCCATAAATGCCATCAGGATGCTCTTGGCCCTCAATACCACCGGGCACTTTAGATTGGGTCTCTTTATCAAGTAGCTCCCAGCCAACATATACGGTATTTCCGTCAGGACGACGACGGAAGTCATGATGTTGAGCGTGATCTGTGAATTCCCAAACGATATTGCCGTTCCAATCCATTTCTAACAAACGACCGCCTTTAGCAGGAAGCCCCTGCGGCCCCTCTTCAGTACGAATAGCGGCTAATAAGTTCCCATTCTCCAATAAGTATGCGTAATTCCCAACGTCATTAGGCAAATCCCATGAATGAACAACCTCGCCCTTCATATCAATCAAGTAGGTTTGATAAAGTCCTAAAGGCGTGAAAAGCGTATAGCCGGGGGTGGCATTTTCGGCGTCATGATAGAGAACACCATTTCTTGGATCGGGTGGTGGCATTACAATGCTCTTAGTGATGTTAATTAAACAGGGTTAACTTTTAAATAAACGAACTGATTAGTTGTCTTGGGTCAAGCCTCTGACAGAAATTGGTAGTTGTAAACTCACACATTTACTACACTTTCATCGCTCGTTCCAAGATAGCCCTTAAATCATGCGTTAATTCTTGTGATTTTTTTGTATTTGAATCGATAGAAACTGTAACCACTTCAGCCGTTGCTACACATTTTTCACCGTCAAATATCCCTTGGCCAAGTTTATATGAGGACCTTCCCACACGAGTAACAACCGTACCGATATCAACACTTCCTGGAAAAAAAAGTGGTACTAGATAATCAACGGAGAATTTGACTAATACAAATCCAGCCAGAATATCATCACCAAGCTGAAGCATATGTTCGTTTCGAAAGCAAACTCTGCCGTCTTCAAAGAAAGCGTTAATGGCACCGTTATTGACGTGTCCGTTAGGATCTAGGTCGCTATAGCGGATAGTGCTATTAGTCCAACTGGGATAAATTTTTGGTTTTGCAAGGTCGATATGTTTATCTTCTACCATCCGTATCGCTCATTGACGTGAATATATGGTTTGGGCAAGTAGGTCAGCCATGAGGGTTCCCATTGGTAACTCGTCCGCTAATTGCTGATACCTGTCCTCCGCCCACACATCGAGGTCTGTGTCATCGATAAAAGCCCTAACATCATGAAGAATATCTTCTCCGGTTGTGGTAAGACAAAAACGTGCAAACTCATTCTCAGAGGTAGAAATTTCAAGCAGCAATGGGACTCGATTGACCACCGAATGACAGATTCTGGTTACAGATACGGTTTGGTGTTTATTTGTTTTTTGTAAAGAAAGGTTCAAACTGGTTCGTGCCATTAAGGCGTCTCTAACATAAACTGGAACAGGTTGCCCGGGGTAAACTGTGCGATGCCCCGCATCACAGAGCGCCGCAACAACCTTTTCCCGACGCTTGGACGGCATACCGGACATCAATAGATCAATATCCCTGTCAACTTCAGGTAAGCGGGTAAAACTTTCCATTGTGCTAAGATAGCCGTATTTGAGATGCGCCGAATTAGGATTAATTTCACGGCACACTTCCACGGATTCCGCCAATTGACACCAAACAAATTCAGCATTTTTTGCAGCCAACTCGAAGGCGGCGAATGTATATGGTTCATCCCCTTCAGCCCCATAGTTCCAAATCCCTTGAGGTGAAATGGCTTCAGTACATACAATACCATATTTGATCCCAGCCGCTTTGAGTTTAACAGGTAAATTGGGCTCGACATAAAACCGATCAAAAAATAAGTTAATAGCGTCCGGATCGAGATTATCCAAACCGATCTTTACAGAAACTCCATTCGCTTCTAAGGCGCCCTTTACAAAAGAGACCGAGTCAGCATTTGTTGCCCATAGCTGGGGTTTCAAATTACCCAGCACGATATTAATTGTCACGGTCACCTTTACCTTGCCTCCAAACAGAATTATGTCGATATATCAATCATTCTTCCTTCATGACCCACTTCAAATACACGATCCCTTTGGTTTCCAAATAATAACTCTTATACGCTAAACGTGGCTGGTAATTAATAAAACAGCTACGGTAGTAAAATTTTGGACACGAAGGGTATTAGTTTATAGAATAGGTATTGTTGATAGCTAGCTCGCCCTTACAGTGTATCATATCTCTCTCCGAAAGATCGATGACATGGGCAAAGACAGAGCGTTGCGCAGCCGTTATCAAACGAGGGTCCAGCCCCTTGTACATATCTTGGACCATTTTCGAGATGGTGGTATCACCTTTTTCCAGTAAGGTCATTATCTGGCTCTCTCGCATCTTTCGATGGGTGAGTAGACCACGAACAAAGGAACGGGGATTTTCAATGGGTGCCCCGTGGGTCGGGTAGTAAATTTTTTCATTACGTGATGTTAAAAGCCGAAGGCTGTCAATATATGACCTCATATCGCCATCTGGAGGGGAAATTACCGTTGTGGACCAACCCATAACGTGGTCTCCCGGAAATAGAGCAGCTTCTTCTCGTAAGGCATAGCAAATATGATTGGATGTATGACCGGGTGTGTGTAGACATTCAAATGACCAATTCAAACCCTCGATCAGATCACCGTGACGGACCTTTACGTCGGGAACAAATTGTTGGTCACCACCCTCCTCTACTTTAGCACCCCTCTCAAAACGTCCGGAACCGTGAGGCCCGAAACCGTATGTCGGCGCACCGGTTTGTTCTTTTAGAAGTTTAGCTGCTGGTGAATGATCCAAATGGGTATGGGTTATTAATTGATGTGTTATTTGTTCACCGTCGAGACCTAATAACAATGCCTCAACGTGATCCGATAATTCAGGACCAGGATCAATTACTGCGACGTTTCCATGTCCAATAATGTAAGTGCCCGTCCCCTTAAATGTAAAAGGTCCTGGATTTGGCGCTACGACTCGCCGTACCATAGGTGTTAAACGCTCAATAACACCATATTCACATTTAAATTCTGTATTAAACTGTGAGGTTTTAACCATTAGTATGCCTAACTATTTACACATATAAATAATGGGACGGATTATACTTGCAAAAAATAATCTGGAAAGCTCATCTAAACGCACAGATCAAGAAATTGATCCAAAATTATCATTCAGCTGGACTATAGTGTTAGAGGTATACCCTTGGTGAGTTTTACGCACTTCTAAAAGTGACACTAAATAATATGAAAAATATATAGTTGAAGTCTTATAATTTATAGGGCTAAGGGCATAGAAACAGTCGCGCCCTAAGTTCGGGCGCGACTGCAAGAAGCATCGAATTTTTGGCCTTAGGGGCCTAGATTAGGCTGACCCAGATTTGGAAGCACTACCGGATATTCCAAATAACCAAATCACAATTCCCAGCGCAATTAGTCCAATCAGACTTTCCTTAGAAAACAGTTTAATTATGTTAATAAGATTAATAATCACATTATTAAACAAGTCTGCATTGGCCCCAAATAACACACCGAGTACAATTCCCAGCGGCACAAGTGCCATGGCAATTCGCGTAATACCATTTATTATATCCACGACTGAGTTAACAGTACCCATAGGCTTAACTCCTTCTTCCAAGTTCGTATAATTGATGGACCCAAGAATGGATGCTCTTAAATAGATCCACTGATTTAGTAAAAATTAGGTAAACTAGACCGAAACCAAAGAAATTAAGGCATTCACGGCTTTTTATTAAAACAAAGTTAGTCAAAAAAAATAACTATGATTCGGAAAATTTTATGGCTTTAGAAGGGTCTCCACTAATCGAGCCCAATAACTTGCGCCAATTGGCAAAACATCGTCATTGAACTCGTAACGAGAATTGTGGAGGGGAAACGTTTCCCGGTCAGTAAATCCTGAGCCCAGTCTCATAAAACAACCGGGCCGTTCGTTCAACATAAAGGAAAAATCTTCGGACGCCATGCTTGGCAAATACTCGGGATCAATTTCAGATGCTCCAACTATCTCCTCCGCTACCCTGAGGGCAAGTTCACTTTCCTTTTGAGAATTTATCAGCACTGGATACAGGTGTTCATATCTAAGTTCAGCAGTGGCCCCATGAGCCTGAGCGACATTTTCCACAATACGCCTTATCATGTTTTCTAAAGTCGTGCTGGCATCCTTCGAAAATGACCGTGCCGTTCCCCTCAAGACTGCTTCATCTGGCAGTACGTTCAGGGCGTTGCCGGCATTAAACTGTGTAACACTTATAACAATGCCTTCAATTGGGTTAGTAACCCTACTCGAAATGGTTTGCAGAGAGGAAACTATTTCCGAACCAACCATTATTGCATCAACCCCCTGATGGGGTGCAGCAGCGTGGCTACTTTTACCAAAGACCGTCACCTCAAATGAAGCCGCCGCCGCCATAGAGGGACCGGAACGCACGGACATCTTTCCCGCTGGCAAATTGGGCCAGTTGTGCATGCCAAAAACTTGCGTAACAGGAAACTTATCAAAAAGCCCCTCCTCAACCATTACCCTACCACCACCCGCCATCTCCTCTGCTGGTTGAAATATCAGTTGGACGGTTCCACGAAATGCCTTCGTCTGTGTTAAATATTTGGCGGCGCCGAGCAGCATTGCCGTATGCCCATCATGGCCACAGGCATGCATTTTGCCGGGAATAAGCGAAGCATAATCCACTTTTGTTTGCTCATCCATGTCAAGGGCATCCATATCCGCACGAAGGCCTATCGAACCACCTTCACCATTCGTTATGGTTCCTACTACGCCCGTCTTAGCTAACCCCTGGTATACCTCAATTCCGAATTCCTGAAGCTTTTGTGCTACAAACTCAGATGTATGCGTTTCCTCGAATGCCGTTTCCGGGTGTGCATGTATAATATGGCGCCATTCAATCATTTCCGCGTGGAGTGAGTTAATTTCTTTTATTGTTGGCATAGGTTAGGTAGTAAACATATCTTTGTTAATACTGCAATTATAAGAAGCAATTAGTCTTGACTTATCCCAGTTTTACGCCAAATCTTTCCATGAACCACGTATGTAACAATTGACCCAGGACGATTTCCCCGGAAACGAGGTTCTGTATGATTAATACTGTAATAGATTCCGAGCACACCGAGCTTCAGGATGTGTGCCTTGATCCTTTTCTTGATTTAGAAAATGAAATTGACAAATTGCGCCGCAGTAAAAATGCGGTAATACTTGCTCACTACTACCAAACTCCAGAAATACAAGATCTTGCCGATTTTGTAGGAGATTCATTAGATTTATCTAAAAAAGCCGCTGAAACTAGTGCAGATATGATAGCGTTTTGCGGCGTGAGATTTATGGGGGAATGCGCTAAAATTCTGAGCCCAAGCAAAACTGTAGTCATCCCTGATAAAGAAGCCGGTTGTTCGCTTGAGGACTCGTGCCCTCCCGAAGAATTTGCAGCCTTTCGTTCAAAATATCCTGAACATACTGTTGTAACTTACATCAACTGTTCGGCTGAGGTAAAAGCACAATCTGATATAATTGTAACATCATCCAACGCCGCTTCGATCATCAACCAGTTACCAAAAGATGAGAAGATCCTCTTTGCCCCGGATCACCACCTTGGTGCATACATCACTAAAAAAACGGGTCGCGATATGGTGCTGTGGCCAGGCACCTGCATTGTCCACGAACAATTTAATGAACGGGAATTGGTTAAACTCATTGTTCGCCATCCTAGCGCAAAGATTGCCGCTCATCCTGAGTGCCCCGAGGCAATCCTGAAACACGCAGATCATGTTGGTTCTACCAGATCAATACTGGAATACGTTGCCAGTTACGATGCTGACACTTTCATTGTAGCTACTGAACAACATATCATTCATCAAATGAATAAGTTAGCACCTCATAAAACAATTATTCCAGCGCCTGGCGCTGATGGTACATGTGACTGTGCCAACTGCCCATACATGGCAAAGAATTCTATAGAAAAACTGTATCTAGCCATGGCAAATGAAGCGCCTCGCATAGAAATACCCGAAGACCTGCGTACCCGAGCATTAAAGCCACTTCAAAGAATGTTAGATTTATCGCCTAATGCAGCATCACAAAACAGAAATGTCACCTAAAAATGCTGCCTGAAGGGCTCAACGAAGTTAACCTAAATAAATTTATTGACGCGGCCATTACCGAAGATATTGGGAAAGGAGATATTACTTCTCTCGCAGTTATTCCCAAGAACACTCAGTTTAGTGGTGTCATCTCGGCGCGGGAGGAAATGGTTTGCGCGGGGCTTCCTTTATTAAAACTCATATTTAATAAGTTTTCTACAAAGATCGATTGTAAACTCATTGTGGATGACGGAATTAAGATCACCACCGGTACACAACTAGCGCAGTTGCAAGGCCCCGCTATTGACCTCCTAAGCGCTGAACGGACAGCAATCAATCTGCTTCAGCATTTGTCGGGTATAGCAACTTTAACCCGCCAGTATGTCGATGAAATTGATGGTACGGGTGCAATTCTTCTAGACACTCGTAAAACAGTCCCCTGCCTAAGAGAGCTAGCCAAATATGCGACTAGGATCGGTGGTGCTACAAACCATCGTATGCGCCTTGATGATGGGGTCCTTATCAAAGACAACCATGTAGCAGTATCAGGTGGAATTGCGGAAGCGGTGAAAAGAGCGAAGGCTAACAAATTGAATAATATAGAAGTGGAATGTGACACTTTGACGGAAGTTGAGGAAGCTCTTGAGGCGGGAGCAGATAGTATTTTATTGGACAACATGGATGCTAATACTTGTGCAAAAGCTGTTAAAATTGTGGGGGGTCGGGTACCCACGGAAGCGTCTGGTAATATCAGCCTGAAGACGATCCGTGGAATTGCGGAAACCGGGGTAAATTTTATTTCTGTGGGTAAATTAACCCATTCCGCCAGAGCTACTAATATAGGACTTGACTGGAACGCTGCCAGTTAAGAAACCAGGGAGATGGGATGCCAGCTTCAAAGACCTTTCGTCGCTTACGAATGGGCCTGTCCACCCTTCTTGGAATTAAACGTCAGGGTTTTTTTATTCCTTATCGCTACGCGGAAAGCGTCCCAGACTATAAGGACAGATCTAAATACCGACATATGAAAAATATGTTCGATAATTCCCGTTCCTTATTCAGAGAACAGATTTCTCATATTTCCCAATACACCGATGAATTACGACAGATTGGTCCAGACACCCCCCCTCAGCCGCGATGGAACCAATCTTGGTTTCCCCCACTTGATGCGGCAATCGCGTATGCTATGGTGCGCCAACACGCTCCAAAATACATTATAGAAGTGGGTTCTGGCCATTCAACGCGGTTCTTGGCGCGCGCAGTATCAGATGGCTTATTGGACACTACGATCGTGGCTATTGACCCCGCACCACGCGCCAATATCGATGGCTTAAACATTACGGTCGAACCCGCCACAATACAGGAAGTCGATGTACTCTATTTTGAATTATTAAAGCCAGGGGATATTCTATTTATAGATTCAAGCCACATCATGATGCCAGGAACCGATGTGGACTTCCTGTTTAATCAAATTTTTGGGCAACTCAAGGCAGGTGTAATCATCCACATACACGATATTTTTTTACCTGATGATTATCCGCAAAGCTGGGAATGGCGCGGCTACAATGAACAGTTAGGCGTAGCAGCATTGCTACAAGGACAGGGTTTTGACGTTTTATTTGCCAGTAATTATGTTGCCAAACATATGAGAGAGGCTTTGCAAGGGACATTAATAGCTGAACTCGATCGACCAAAAAGCATATATGAGACAAGTCTTTGGCTAAAAAAATGTTAAATTAGCATATAGCAAAAGTGGATGATCAAGATTTATCATAGCCCTTGTAAATTTTGTCATTCAGGTGCCTCTTTAACGAGGAGCATAGAATTGGAAACTTGGTAGTCCTGAAAACTCTTCACGGTATTATCGTGTAAAACTACTAAGTCGGGCCTTCGGTTTAAAATAAAAATGCTTCAACTGTTTTTAAATGCTTTTTTTAGTGTATCTAACCTTACGTGAACCGGTTCTAGTCTTTTGAGCCCAAGCCCACCAGTTGTCTTGCACTACAAAATTAGAATACTCCTCGCATTGCACAACAAGTAATTTAAATATTAGCTCAATATGTGCTTGATTGATTTCGTCTTCACCTAATGACCTAATGGTTATCCCATCGGTAGATTCTCGCCCTATGTGTTTAGAGTGTGTCCACTTGTAATCATCGAATAGGATCCAACCATTTTTGCGAAGGAGTTTATTAGTCAGAAAAAAAGAAAATCCATCAATCGTCCAATTCTTTGGTCCGTCAACAAAGCAAAAATCGTATATCGGATTGCAAAAATTTTCTTTAGTTTGTTCTTCAATTTTCTTTTTCAAAAACCAAGTATAGGAATTTATTTCCCTGGAAATCTTGATATGTGATTTCAATCCTAACTCAGCTGACAATTTCTCTAAATTTGGTGAACGACCTTCAGCGGCTTTGAGATCTACAGTCTCGATTACCCCTGCGCCCAGCTCATCAAGTGCAGCAGCCATAAATATACTGGAAGCCCCATGTGCGTGGCCCAGTTCAAGAATAGTTTTAGGTTTGTTTTTAATAATAAAATTGTAGAGTTCCCAGCCCTCATCAACGCCCATGTAAGGCACGTTTTCTAGGTGATCCCTAACCGCTTCAAATTTCATTTTTTCTAATAATTATTTATAAGGGTCAGCAGCGTCACGAAGACCATCACCAAAGAAATTAAACGCCAGAACAGTAATGATTACTGGAATAGCCGGAAGAAGAAGCCATGGATATAACTCCACCGCCTCCATATTTTGCGCCTCAACAAGCAATACGCCCCAACTCGTGATTGGCGGTCGAAGCCCAAGACCCAAAAAGCTTAATGCAGTTTCCGCCAATATCATTGAAGGAATTGAAAGTGTTGCCGACGCTATTAAATGGCTCATAAAATTAGGTAGAAGGTGTCGATAAATTATCCGACGTGGACGGGCACCCATTAATACGGCTGCCGTACAGTAATCCTCCTCTCGTAGAGCTAAAAGTTTTGATCGCACTGCTCTCGCCAGTCCCGGCCAATCCACAAGCCCTAAAATCAGTGTTAAACCGAAGAATACGGCTATGGGGCTCCAATTTACTGGCAACGCTGCTGAAAGCCCCATCCACAAAGGCAATTCCGGAATAGATCGGAGGATTTCGATAGCACGCTGCGCAAGGTTATCCACCCAGCCACCGAAGTATCCAGCAGCTCCACCGATAGAGATACCTAGAATAAAGCTCAGGATAATTCCAACTAGACCGACCGTTAGGGAAATACGAGTCCCATAAATGATACGAGACAAGATATCTCGTCCCAGTCGATCTGTTCCAAGAAAAAAGAAGGTCCCTCCCTTTGCAGCACAAATAAGGTGAAAATCCGTTTCAAACAGGGACCAGAATTCGTAACCATCGCCACGACAAAAGAACCGGAGCGGTTGAACAACATTTTTGTTATCCGTGTATTCTCGGCGAAGAATTTCCATATTTAGTTTGTAATCTAGGCTGTAAACAAACGGTCCAATAAATTCGCCTTCGTGAAATAATTGAACTTCTTGTGGTGGCGCAAAAATGAAATTGGCGTTTCGTGTATGCAAGCCGTAAGGAGCAAGACATTCCGATACTAAGATTGAAGCATATAATACTAACAAGATGGCACCTGACCAAACTGCAAGTCTATGCTTGCGCAGCCTCCACCACATCATCTTCCATTGGGAGGCCATATAGAATTTTTCCTGCTCCGGCGTAAGCTCGTCAACTTTCATCGGATTGAAAGGCGCCTGAGAAACAAAATGGGCCAACTTATCGGTCATTTTGCAATCCCACCCGTAAGACGAATTCGTGGGTCAAGAACAGCAAGCAACAGGTCTGAGAGAAACATACCGAAGACTGTTAATAGCGATATGAATAATAAAAATGATCCCGCTAAATATGTGTCCTGGCTCCTCAGTGCATCAAGCAAGACGGGTCCTGTCGTTGGCAGATCCAGAATTACGGCAACAATGACAGAACCTGAAACTACCTGTGGTAGAAGATTACCAATATCAGCAATGAACGGATTTAATGCCATACGAAGAGGATATTTTACCAAAAGCTTCACGTTAGAAAGACCCTTAGCCCTTGCAGTTGTAACGTACTGCTTATGGAGTTCATCCAACAAATTGGCTCTTAATCTTCGGATCATTCCAGCTGTACCTGATGTCCCAATTACTATTACGGGTACAATCAGATGCTCTAGAACCGATATCACCTTGTCTAAAGTCCAAGGCTGGTTTTCGAAGTTGGAATCCATGAGCCCACCCATTGATATGCCCAAATACTTTTTGGCCAAAAACATCAATATTAGCGCCAATAAAAAGTTTGGCGTGGCAAGACCTATAAATCCAACAAAAGTTAATCCGTGATCTCCCCAACTATATTGATGGGTGGCGGAATAAACACCAATTGGAAAAGCAACTATATATATAAAGGCAATAACACTGGCGTTTAGAATAATTGCAAAGACAAAGACCTCGCCAATGACATCAATGACCGGCAGATCATACTCGATCGAACGGCCAAAATCGCCCTGAAGGATACCACCAATCCACAGCAGGTACTGTTTCCAGATGGGTTGATCAAGGTTGAATTCCTTTTGAAGATAAACGATTTTCTGGGGATCAGCCGCTTCACCCTGGCTCTCCAACTCAGCAATATAACTTGTTAAGTAATCCCCTTCCGGCAACTGGATCACTATGAAAACTAACGCGCTAACCACCAATAGTGTTAGTATCATAACCAAAATGCGTCTTATAAGGTAATCAATCATATCAATTCTTGCTTCAAAATTTTAACGGTAGTTTCAACCTCATTAATTAACCAAATCAAACCAGAAGGTGCATGGCCGATAGATACCAAAATGTGCGCCGGGATCCCAATTGTAAATGGCCTTATCTGGTACGTTTTGGAGACTACTATTCACTAGGATAACTTGGGGTACACTCGAAATTATTCCAATTGAAAAAACGTTTGAGGTGTAAATGTCTAACATTTTACGCCAAATTCTCGTTCTATCTCCGTCCGAACGAGCCTCGCGCCATGCGTCTTTTAGTTCAAATAATTTTTGAGGTACTTTCATATCGATAGCCTGCCCAGATTTACCTCCCGTTTCCAAAAATTGTCCCCACATTGGCCACTGTAATTGCTGTTGAGACGTAGGCGCTAGCTCGGCCGGACTTGATGATGCATTGGGAATACCATTCTCTAGACCCGACCACATTGACATCTGGACGTTTCCGGAAAATATTCGGTTACGCATAACTTCGCGATGCAACGGCTTGGAGAGTACTTTAATACCGATCTTACGCCAGGTATCCGATACAAGTTCTAGAATGTCGGATGGTTCGTCTTCCTCCGTTGAGAATACAACCGTCAATTCCATCGGTTGTCCATTTGGCAGTAATCGGAAACCCTTTGAATCCCTTTTGACCAGGCCTAGATCATCTAATATTTGGTTAGCCGCATTAAGATCAAAGTGGTTCCATCTATTTGCAAATTTTTCATCAAACAATGGACTTTCCTGCAAAACAGAATTATTCGTCACTCGAGCAAGGCCATAGTAAAAAACTTGGTTAATTTCGTGTCGGTCTATCGCAATGGATAACGCTCTACGGAATTGAACGTTTCTAAACAATTTTCGCCACTCCAAATCCTTAAAATTGAGATTGGGATAGATGGCCCATCTCGCGCCCTTTGCCGTACGCCAGAGTTTCGTAGAATAGCCGAATTTCTTTTCGGACCTTTTTAGCAAAGTGTAGTTTGTAAAGTTTAATCCCCTGGATTGTAAATCGGTTTCACCAGAGCCAGCCTTGATTGGGATCAATTTACTGCTGGTTACATTAACTTTTACATCATTGATGTAGGGTAGTTGCCGACCATTCATATCGGCGCGGTGATAATAGGGATTGCGTAGGAAAGTAAATCGTTTTGCCGGTGGCTTGGTTACTAAAACCCAGGGTTGGAGACTAGGGAGCTCGGGATTAACATTTTTGTACTGTTGGCCGACAATGTAGTGAAGGGCCACCCAGTTACGTTTTTTCGCCTTTTTAGCTAACAATTCCAGTGTCTGGAGGGGGGTGTATTTAATGTGGAACTTTTTAAGATAGTGAGCAGGGCGATATAAATAAATAGGGCGTGCTCCGGCGAGCTTGGATAAAATAAAGGGATTGGGCTTATGCCAAGTGTACCTAACCGTATATTTATCTAAAACTTCAAACGATGGTGGCTTGCCTTCCACTAACATAACTAGAG
The DNA here is from genome assembly GCA_028345065.1 of Rhodospirillales bacterium. Classification (GTDB taxonomy): domain Bacteria; phylum Pseudomonadota; class Alphaproteobacteria; order Rhodospirillales; family UBA2165. Next base: position 16,763 of record JAOMCN010000019.1, on the reverse strand, counting down.
GCAAGCTCTCATTGGCAATCTTTTTATTGGTAGCAACGTCCTCGAAATAATAGCGGAAATCTTCCGACGTGAATGGGTGCCCGTCGGACCAGCGATGACCCTTACGTAAATGGAGAGTGAAAATACGTCCGTCCTTCACCTCAAATTTTTTGAGTATGTCGGGCACAAGATTAAAGTTCTTGTCATACCCCACTAACCTGGCATATCCATAAACAACCAACTGTCTGGTGTCTTTCTTTCGGCCCATCAATAGTTTTAAGCTTCCGCCATGTTTGCCAGGTTTAAAACCCTGTTGACCCGTTTTTAAGAGAAAAGGTTCTTCCGGCAAACGCATTTTGACGGGCAGTAATTTTCCAGCCGCTACTGCTGCTTCGAACATCGGTGTTTCGAAGAATATTCCTGGCCTCTCTGTTGTCATACCAGTTGACGGCCCAAGCATTACTAGGAACACACCAAATAAGCCCAATATCGTCATGAGACTTTCCGTAACTCCTCGCTATCCTCGTTCATCCGAACAAAATGGCGTTCGGAAACCTCTACCAATTTCCCTGTCCTAGCCGCAGTAATAGTGAACGGTTCAGGCCAATTATTCGAATCAGAACTTTTCCCCTCCAACAATTCACCTAGATCCAATTTGAGATCTGGATCGGGGTAGGGAACAGCTGCCAACAGTGCACGCGTGTATGGATGCGTGGGATTATTAAACAATTCGTCCTTGGGTGCTAATTCGACTAAACGGCCACCACACATCACTGCGATTTCATCAGAGACATAATCAACCACTGCCAAATTGTGAGAAACAAACAAGTATGTAAGACCCAACTCCTGTTGAAGATCCTTCATCAAATTTAATATCTGTGCCTGAACTGAAACGTCCAGCGCTGAAACCGGCTCATCGCAGAGTAAAAGGTCAGGTTTTAAAGCCAGAGAACGGGCAATACTGATACGCTGGCGCTGACCACCCGAAAAACTGTGCGGGTAACGATTTAGAAACCGTGGATCAAGACCTACTAAATTCATTAATTCCTTAACCATTTCCATTCGGTAGCTGCCATCCCCAATCTTGTGGATAATAAGTGGCTCACTGATGATGTCGAAAACCGTCATTCGGGGGTTTAACGCCCCAAATGGGTCCTGAAATACGTACTGATATTTAGTTCGATACGGGATTAGGTCACGGCCCCTTAGTTGAGTGAGGTTTACTTCGGTGCCCATATCATTAAAGATTACTTCACCGCTGTCCGCAGCCAGTGCCCGCATGATAATCTTACTAAGTGTCGTTTTACCGCAGCCACTTTCCCCTACAAGGCCTAGCGTTTTTCCTCGTTTGATCTCAAAACTTACATTGTCGACTGCATTTATAACTCTATCAGATCCGCCAAACATACCCTTTTTTCGAATTGAAAATTGCTTGCTGATATTACGGACAGTCAAAATCGGTGTAGAGCTGACTTCCGGATTAAGAGAACTTTGTGTCTGGGCTAACAAATGGCCAGTGGTAGGCTCTATCTCACGAATGGGTATTAATCTTTCACCCGGTTTCATATTAAAATGAGGCACTGCCCGCAGCAAAGATTTTAGATAAGGATGTGATGCATTACGAAATATATCATCTATACCGCCAGCCTCTACGACCTTACCGTTATACATCACTATGACTTCTTCAGCTACATTTGCAACTACTCCCAAATCGTGAGTGATTATCAGTACTGACATCTTAAGATCAGACTGCAGGTCATTGATAAGTTTTAAAATTTGGGCCTGTATCGTTACATCAAGAGCTGTAGTTGGCTCGTCAGCTATCAACAGAGACGGTCGACAAACGAGCGCCATTGCAATCATTGCTCTCTGTCGTAATCCACCTGACAATTCAAATGGATATGTATCAAGCGCATTACCTGGGTTAGGAAAGCCGACAACCTTTAGCATCTCCACCACAGCGTCCCGTGCCGTAGATTTCCCCAAGTCTGAATGAAGAACCATAGCCTCGGTAATTTGATCCCCAACTGTATGTAACGGCGATAGGGAAGTCATAGGTTCCTGAAATATCATAGATATACAACGGCCACGAATCGATTGCATTATTTTACTATTCGGGTCTATTTTGGCGATATCCAATACGCTCTTCAGGTCATCATCGGGCATTATCGCGGAACCGTCTTTATTGTCCGAAAAAAGTATCTGTCCACCTGTTATGGTCGCCACTTTGGGCAGAATGCCCATGATCGCCTGGGCAACAGTTGACTTCCCTGAACCCGATTCACCTACAATTGCAGTCGTTGTTGCCGGTTTTATTCGAAACGATACCCCATCAACTGCTTTGACAACCCCTTCCTGGACACGAAACTCCACCGCGAGGTCTTTTACTTCAAGAAGATTAGCCAACACTAACCTCCTGCCTTTTCAAATTAAAACCAAAAGCTTGAATATTACTGGCAGTTGCTGAATTGAGGGACACGTGATTATCTTCAGCCGCGGACAATGCTCGAGACGCAACTTGTTCAAACCCGATCAATGACGATTCAATTCTAATGGATTTTTTGGCGTTTCTTAACTGCATTTCCATCCATCCCTTTTCGCCACCACGCCATAAAGTAAAATAGGACAACTTAAAATCTGTGACTTCAGACCAGTAAAGGGTGGTCTTAAAGAAAGAGTTTACTCGTATCCATTCTTCAGTGACGGTGACCGTTGTCACATACCTAAAAATAGTTCTCACCAGAAAGATAAGGAATAAAATGATTAACGGCACGAGAAACCACAGTACAACGATGAGCTCCAAGCCAAACATAACCGGCAGACTGCACAAAACCAAACCTACGATAGCGCGGATAAAATCTCCCCTTACTGAAGAGAACGGGTAACCATACTCACCTGCCATTCTAATTTTACGTCCCGCTCTTTGTCTTCAAATATTCGATGAAGTCATAATAGTTAGCCCGGAGTAAAATTTTGACAGCCCGTTAGGCTCATGAACTCCCGCCAGCCGATAGAGCCTCACCAAGGTCGCGCGTGGTTCTCTCTAGACGCTCTGCCACAGATCGCGTAAGGCGTGCGCTCATTTGTGGATCCTCAGCTATCAATGTAAAAAATATATCCTTTTCAATACTCATGACCTGGAGGCCAGTACCTGCTTCGATTGTGGCGGTCCTTGGTGCTTCACATAAAAGAGCAAGTTCTCCAAACAACTCGTTCTTCTTCATGGTGACAAGTTTTTTCGGACCTTCAGAGGTTTCGAGAAGCACCTCGGCCTCACCATCTACTATCACGTAAGCTTTGTCGCCCAAGTCGCCTTGCTTGATTACCACTTCTCCAGGTTCATACTGATACCGTTCACTCGCGAAAGAAAGTAGCTTCAGTTTAGAACGGTCCATTCCCGCAAACATAGGTATCGCCGCGAGTACATCAATTTCCTCTCCAAAGCCCCCTTCTATTGCAGTTTCCGCTGCAGCCGTGGCTGCAGGTTCAGCTGACGAGGCTTCGCCGCTTCCAGAAATGCGTCCACCCTCCATGGTAAATACATGGTCAAAACTTTCATCTACCTCTGGTTCACTCGGCACCAGCATAAAACTTTTTCCACTCTGCTCTTCACGCACCCCTTTGAGGAGCATTTTTTGACTCTCCGAATCCAAGCCGGAAAGCGCTTCGTTCAAAATTAAGAGGTCTGGCTGTTTAATAAGGCTACGGGCAATTGCTAGTTTTTGCCGTTGAATCGGTGATAGCCTTGCCCCGCCGATGCCGACTTCGTAGCCAAGTCCTAAATTAATAACTTCGTTCCGGATACCTGTCTCATCGACAACCTTGGCAAGAACTTCACCCACTATCTTGCTGCTACCCGCGCGTTCACTAGCCCGTTTTCCGAAAAGGATATTATCCTGAACCGATGAGGCAGTATTGTAACTCCCCGCCTCAAAAAATTCGACCCCTCCTCTAAGATCTTCAGGTAAATTAGCAGCAAACTCCCGGCGTGCTTCAAGAATTCTTATCTCGAACTCTTCATCTACCAGACCCAAATGGTGACGAGCTGGTATGAGCTTAAATGGTAGTTCAACTAATAATGCACGGTCTTCTACGCTGGCATTTTCAAGACTATTCTGGCCGATACGCTTTAAAATTGCCTGAAACTCTGGCAAATCATCGGGTCCAATAAAACTAAAGCGTTCCCAGAATTCATGATCCGGTGCCAAATCCTGGAACAGGTCGACCATAATTTCCGCAAGCCTTTGGCCTTTTTGCATGAACTCCTCTTTAAGACCAACCTTTTCCAATAGGTCCATGACGTAATCATTGTGTCCTAAATTCTCAATTTCAAAGTTTGCGCCTACCGGAGTCCCAAAGAGAATATTTTCTGCTACAGATGCATTGCTATTAAATTTATCAGCATCAAACGACTCGACGTAATCCGAAACCTTTCCTTCATCCAATCGCTCTCGCATTTTTTTACGTGCCGCTAGTAAATTCTCCACGAGTTCCGGACGTTCTGATGGTTCTATATTTTGCCGAAGTCCTATGGAATATACATCGTCCTCCAAACCAACTATCTTCAAATAGTGCTGCATTCGTCCAACTAGGTCGTCTTCACTATCCGCTCCAGCGGCATTAACATCCACCCAATTCGCATTGATGTCATGAGACACATTTCCGGTAACATCTGCCTCAGATATTTGACGTTCGCGAGCGCTTGCAGCCGAACCCTCATATTCAATTTCCCGAAGAGGACGGTGTTTAAGACCATAAAGTAGATTATCTCTAATCGATCCGCCAAATATGTAGGGAGTCTGACCAGCATAGGATATCTGGCGCCCGGTGAACGCTTCAGGCAAACCTGATAAATCAGTATCATTGAGAGATATTTTACCGCCCGAAGGGTTCAATAAACGGGCAATCATTTGCGAAAATTCACCCTTTCCGCCTCCGGGAGGACCAACAACCGCAAAATGGGATGGCAAGTCCACCCTCATGGATGCCCCATCGACGACTTTCAGCCCATCATCTTCCGACAGGCTTGTATTAGCGGCAACAAGTTGGCCAGTCATTGCCGGCTTGTCATCCGGTTCAGCAACCAATTTTTCTTCTTCCAAAAGATCATTGAGTTCAAACTTTTCAATTAATTGCTCATATTTAATCCTGGCATCTTCTTTGCGTTGATAATATCCAAGAAGCATTTTCCAGGGCGCAGAAACATCCTTATAAGCGCCCAATACAGCAATAAGTGAACCAACGGTCATATCACCAACAATAACCAGCCAACCGCCAATCGAATAAAAGAAAAACGGCGTGAGGAGAGCCAGAAAATTGTTCACAAACTTGATAAAAAATTTCTTTTTATAAATTTGGTACCGAATATCGAATATCTTGCCGAGGCGTGTTGAATAATCAGCTAATTCATATTGCGAGGTATCATTGGCGTGGACCTCGTGAGCACCTGTAACTGCTTCACCAATCCTCTCGTTAAGGCGTCGTACCGACTTAACTCTCTCTTTCCCAAGCGCATTCACCTGGCGCTGAAGCTTGGGAATCAGCCAACCTTGAACTGGGTAGAGTGCTATAGCCGCTAGACCTAGTTTCCAGTCCTGAACGAACATGAAACCCATTAAAGTTAACAACAACCCACCTTGGTATGACGGAAGATTGAGGGCATCCCCAAAAAAACCACCCAGTGGCTCCGTCTCAAGGGTAACCATAGACACCACTTCACCTTGAGAGGTTTTACGAAATTGAGGAAGGGGAAACCGCAATACGCGTTCTATAAGCTGGTAACGCAAACGTCTTAGCAAACGCTCTCCTGCAGCACCGCGGTAAACATTGAGAAAAAATTTAAATCCCCCATTTACAACAACCAATACGAGGAACAGCGCACACAAAACTAACAAAAACTCAATTTGTTCCAACTGAAGGCCATAGTAATTCAACGGAAATACTACCCCGTTGTCTATCCCTTTTATGGCTTTATCAACAATCTGTTTAGGAATATCGAGTGAGAAAAAATAAAACGGTAGCGAAGCGATTACTACTAGGATCAAAACTAACTGCTGCGCTTTACTGTAGCGAAATACAAACTGAAAGACACCCCGTTCCATGTTCTCTCTTCCTTTCTGCAGCGTCTACAAATGCCTATTTTAAGACGAATAAACCAACAAATAACTAGTTACCACGAAATCATGCCCGTTCGACGAGGGAACGGCCTTCTCATATTAGCTGAGTTTTGGAGGCATCGCTAGGCATATGACTCTTTTAATTCTCTTGCCCATGATGCTACCAAATTCGCAGATGTAATTGCCCCATCTAAGTTAATTCTATTATTTCTGCTAGGCTTCTGGTTTTGGGTATTATTCACGGTATCGATCAAAATTTTATCAGAAAGACGAGCTTCAGGAATCTGACGTATTAAACCTCGTTCTTCCATTAACTTAACCCTTAAGGTCTGCTCCGTCTCCTGACCCCCGGCATAGGGTATGGCGATACCGTTAGCACCCGTCGCCAGCACTTCCATTACAGTATTATAGCCACCCTGTGAAATTGAGAGCCTACAATTCTTCAATAAGTTTATAAAATCAGGTCTTGCCCGTTCAACAATCACACCCTCTACTGCAGCAGAATGGATAGATTTAAATACTTGTTCATCCATATAATGTCCTGCCAAAAGTCGCCAATTGACATCAGAAAGATAGGTGTATGGGCGAATTCTTTGTGCCGATCGAAGCAGTAATTCTCCAACCGCACCACTACCTGACGAGACGATAACCTCTCCTTTCCCTTTTGTTTCGTTTGAACTTGCGTGACGTTCCACTACGTATCCGGTGTAATGCAACATGTCCGCTAATTCTTGAGCGCGTGGAAAGGTTTTATCAAACGCGATAAAATCAGGGTCTCCATGAACCAAGATCCGATCAAAGTAAGCCTTGGCCTTTTTGACCATTTCTTCTACCCGATGGGGGTTGTTTTTTTCGACCAATATGTCCCTAACGGATGACACAATTACTGGTCTTTGTTTAGCAACCTTAGCAGCATCCAATAAGGGTATTAGTTCAAACTCCAACTGGCGACGGCCAAACGGAAACAATTCGATGATTAATATCTGTGGACACAATTCACCGAATAAATCTAATAATTTTGCTCGGCGTCTTGTCTTTAAGGTATCGGACAACCCTATTCCATCCGCATCTACCAACGCACTGAAGGTTCTATCCGCTGAACGGATAGCCGGTAATTGCACAAAATTCATACCCCTGTCATCTATTACCGGAACAAACTCACCGCCGGAAACAACAGTGACATTTAGGCCTTGTTCCGTCATTGCCCTTGCCAAGGTCGTGGCACGCTTAAGATGGCCAATCCCCAATAAGTGCTGCACATAAAAAAGTACCCTAGGCGCACTCATCAAGTGGTCATGTCAATGTTAAGTTGTGCAATTTTAGGGTGCCCGCAAGCATCTAATTCAAACAGCTGGAGACACCCATCCCTTAGTTTGTGTTTTGGTTTATCAACCATGTTCCAGTTTTCTGCCATCGCGAATATGGCACGAATGACGCCCTTGTGACAGATTGCTAATGTATCGTTACCACTACTTGCGATCTCCTTTAGGAGAGGCATAACCCGGCATTGCACTTCGCGAGGGCTTTCCCCGTCAGGACCCTTAAAGTCAAGACCTTCAGCCTCCCGAACTGCCATCAGATCGCCCAGTTCCTGACGAAGCTCGTCTAAAACACGACCCTCCCATTCGCCCCAACTCATCTCCGTCAGCCGTTTGTCAGTCCTAGGTTTTTCTCCACTCAAAATAAAAGCTGTTGTTGCGGCACGACTTAATGGACTTGAAATCCATTTATAAACCTTGAAGGCAGGGGCTAACGACCATCCAGCTACCTCTTCTCTTCCCAATTCGTCCAGTGGTATGTCGGTCTTACCCTGGACAATTTTGCGGCGGTTCCAATCCGTTGTTCCGTGACGAATGAGCGCTAATTTAACCACTTATAAGCCCCGTTAGAGCAGTATCTAGTTGTTGCGCTGCACCCGATATCGAGTGATCTCGTTTAACAATTGACTGAGCTTGCAAACCCATTTTGGCCAATATTTCTGGAGCATCCATTAATTGCCGAATGGCGTTCGAGAAAGCTGCCACATCCCCCACCTTGGTCAATGTTCCGGTGACACCATCCCGAATGATGTCACCCACACCCCCAGTGTTTCCCGCAATAACAGGTAGTCCGTGGCCTTGCGCTTCAAGCATCGCCATTCCGTAAGCTTCCTCAATTGCCGGCCATAAGAATACATCAGAAATCGTCATCAAATTAGAGATGGTAGGCTGCTCTTGTTGCCCGACAAAGGTTGTAGGCAAACCATCAAAGAGAGCCTCAACAACCGATCGAACGGGACCGTCCCCAGCAACAAGCAATTGCCAACCAGATTTTTTGATGGAGTGAAGGGATTTTGCTAACATTTCGTATGATTTGTGTTTTGCACCCTTGCGCATCATAGCCACAGTCAGGAACCAAATGTGATCAGTATTCAAATTCATGTCTCTAGCAAAGGCGCTTCTCTTATCGCTCTTTCTTGTTAGTTTTTCACTCGGCAAATCGATAAATGGCTTCAACTGTAGGTATTTGGTATTCTCATGTAACAAGGGTTTAACACATCCTTCATCCAGGGAATTTAACCCAACCACCAAATCTGCTTCCTTGATGGAATTCTCAACACATTGATGATTCATATTCCAAGGTCCACCCGCTCTCTTGGGCGCGTGTGACGCCTCGGCTATTACATATGGAATGTTCAATTCCTTGGCGACTAACGGGCCAATCCAATCAGGGGCCTTATAATATACATGGTATGTGAACCATAGTTCTGGGAAATATTCTTGAAGTGCATATTTATTTATTAGATCTTCAGCTGCTTCGTAACCTTCAAAACGCAGCTCTTTCTGGCGGGCAGGGTCTCCGATAGGCTCCCGACTTTTAAACTCGGATGCAAGCTTGACGCAATGTCCTGAAGATTCTAGCGCAGTAATCAAAGAGTTAGCCATCCGGAGATCTCCTGACGGGACACGAGACGTAGGCGCTTTCAAAGGAGAATAGAACGCAATATTCATGTCACGTTGTCGATACCATTTGTTGCCGGAAGGCCGAACAATAAAGTTAAGTTTTCGATACAATCGTGAAAATTAAAATTGGCACGAACTAAATTTTGTCCCGTTGTTCCTAGTGAGACCCTTAATTCAGTTGACACAATAAGACGGTGTAATCTTGCCGACAGACCCTCGATGTCGCCAGAATCAGCCAATAGCCCGCTCACTTCGTCTTCAATTAATTCAGGAATACCGGACACGCGTGTCGAAACACACGGTAGTCCCTGGGATTGAGCTTCAATCAAGACGTTTGGCAATCCATCTCGATCACCGTTTTTTGCGATCTTGCTAGCCAATACAAATATATCGGCGTCGCGATACGCTTTAATCACTTCTTCCTGCGAACATGGACCAATCCATTTAATCTGCTCAGGAACATCCCAGGAATTCGTCATCCGTTTCAGTTGTTTGAGTTCGGCCCCCCCACCTATATGCGTAAATGTCCAATTTAAATTATCTGGAAGTAATGCCAAGGCAGCCAAAAGATCCTTATATCCCTTCTTTTCAACTGCTCTACCAACAGATAAAAGCCTAACGCAAGAGCTTCGCTCAATCTTTCTATTTACCATTTTAAATTTTTCCAAATCCAGACCGTGATATACCAAATGGATCTTAAGGGGATTTTCGGCCAAACCTTTCAGATACCTCTCATTTCCCCGGGTACACGTTACCAGCCATTTGCAATTCTCTAACTTCTCACGCACCTCCCATTTCGGGGTCGTCCAGATATCAACAGCGTGAGCCGAACAACTCCAGGAAATACCTAACAAGTTAGCTGCATAGCGGGTAACTGATGCTGGTGTATGAAGAAAATGGGCGTGTAAATGATCAACATCATTTTTTAATTCAGACGCCAATACCAAGGCTTGGCCAAATCGTCGAATGCGATTGGACGTTAAATCCCGCCTCAAATCTCTTAACCACACACTTAAAACATCTCGATAGGATGTCCAGCGGCGAATTCGTCGCCACGACTTCCAAACTCGTCCAATTTCTTTGTATAAGTATTCCGGGAGGTAACGGACGGGTACCACTATCTCATCATGTATCGGGTGTTTTTTATTATCCGTTGGATATCGTAACGATACGATTTCCATTGATAACCCACGCTTCTGCAACTCCAGGATTTCCTGGGCAATAAAGGTTTCGGACAGACGGGGGTACCCTTTCAGTATTATTGCCGCACGCATTACCTTAACATATCAGCATAATTCTTTGTTTTCACGAACTTAACTGGTCCAACATTGGTAATTCTTGTCGGCGAGATTTTGCAATATTTTGGCTCACCAGCTGATTTATATTCTGAAGACCATCAAGAAGACCAGGGAGAATAATTTCCGAAGGTAGGTTCTGCTGGGTGAGTTGACAAAGCGCCGTTGCCATCATTTTTGGGTCAGGTTCGTTGTCGTAGTGAAGCATTGAAAGCAAACCTAGTTCCTGTGCTCGGCTCGCTCGGATATACTGCTCAAGGCGCGGCACGGTGCGCGGCACGATTATGCTTGGCTTGTCGAATGACAAAATTTCACAGAAGGTATTATAGCCGCCCATGGCCACTACACCGACTGCCTTCTCCATCAAGTGCTCAATGTGGGAGGAAAATGTCATCGCGGAGACACTTTCCAGCTTTTCGATGCGGGCAAGAAAACTCTCCTGATGATCCGTATGCATGAAAGGCCCCAACACTATCAATGCAGGATGAGGGATCTTCATTCCTGTCTCATAGGCAGTTAAGACCCAATCTATCAAAACATCCCCATCTCCGCCGCCGCCGGCAGTTACAAGGATAAATGGTGTGTCTGGTACAGAAGCGGACTTCACACTCAATGCTCCCGGGACCTGGTGCTTGAGATAGCCTGTATAAACTATCTTACGCCTTATAACATCAGGAATTTCGACACCCGTAAGTGGGTCATAAAACTGTGGTAAACCATAAACCCACAATTCGTTGTATAAATCTTTAAGTGCCGGCATAACATGCTTACGTTCCCATTCTGGTACCAAAAGCTCAGGTTCGTCCATTACATCCCGCAGGCCAAGAATTAATGGAGTTCCGCGGGACTTCAACATCTCTAGTGTATCGCTTACTTCACCCCGCAATCCTAGTGGTTCCTTATCAACGATAAATATGTCTGGATCAAATACGTCGGCTGTATGCTGAATGATTGACGCTCTTAGGGCCATCGTTTGTTCAATATCCAGGTGAAGATTTAGGGACGTGTAATCGCCGTTTCGTAACTTTATAACGCCAGGCACCCTGACAAAATCCACCCTTGCCCGAAAATCAAAACTCCCAATAATCGGCGAACCAGATAAGATTAATACCGATAGCTTGCTAATCTCTCCAACCAAGGAATGAGCTATAGCTCGGCAACGCCTCAAGTGCCCCAGTCCAAAACTATCATGACTGTAAATGAGAACCCTAATACCCTCTTTCTGGGACCTTCTTTTTTTTGTCATTCCTAGTACCTGCTAATCAACACAAAATGACACTATCACACGTGTTTGAGGCTCTTCAAAGCCTAATTGCAGCCAAAGAATTTTGGATTCAGGAATCAAGTTGGTCACGACGGTATATAAATGTACTTTCTGGTTCGACTATCGCCTTGATTTTGCCGTCTGACGTAGTTGAAAAGACGCCGATCTGCCGGCAGTGGAATTCTTGAACACTGGTATTTTGAACATTTGTACGAAAACGAACGAAGGTACTCTCTCCCACTGGACGAGCATTTATAATATTTACGGGCACTCCAAATTTGCCACCCTCAGAAAGATTGATCCCGTCTGGACGGATAATTATATCAAGTTCGCAGCCGTCTTCGTAACCAAGAGCCGGAAAGATGCCAAGAGGTGTCGCCACCTCTTCATCAAGTACAACTCCCGAGAGGCGATTGACCTGACCAAATAAAGAAGCGACAAAGGGGTGGGTTGGCAAACGATAAATATCATCCGGAGTTCCTTCCTGAAGTAAGATCCCCGTCGGCCCCATAATCAATATACGATCCGCCATAAACATGGCCTCGTCGGCATCGTGAGTAACCAACAACGTAGCTGCCCCCGATACCTTCAAAATACCCAGTGTCTCCTCCCTGATTTGAATGCGCATTCCCTGATCGAGACCTGAAAACGGTTCGTCGAGAAGCATCACGGCGGGTCTAGGTGCAAGCGCTCTCGCCAGCGCCAAACGCTGTTGTTGGCCACCAGATAGTGTATGAGGATAGGTATCCATGAGCTGGATCATGTTGACCTGTTCCAATACTTCAGTAATTCTTTGTTCACGCTCATTGGCGCGCATTTTAGTCAAACCAAATGCAACGTTACCGGAAACGGTCAGATGAGGAAAAAGGGAAAAGTCCTGAAACATCAAACCGACGCCTCTCCGTTCAGGGGGTATTTGACCATTATTATCGGCGACAACCTCACCTGAAAGTTTGATGGTTCCGGCCTGCAGAAATTCCAGCCCTGCAGCTAATCGCAATAAAGTTGTTTTTCCACAACCCGATGGCCCAAGAAGACACACTATTTCCCCTGGAGAGACGGTAACCGATAAATCGTCAAATACCTTATGATCGCCATAGGTATGTGATACGCCTTGAAGTGTCAGCCCCATTAAAAATTTACCCCTAATGAGTCTCGTCTACCAAAACTGACTTTGGTGATTGCAACACTCAAGAGTATTACAGGCATAATACCTGAGGCAACTATAGCGAGGGCTGCCGGAGCTGCCTGCTCAAATTGTTCGGCAGCCGAAAATTGATAGACCTGTGTTGCCAAAGTCTCAAAATTAAACGGCCTCATAATTACGGTCATGGGTAATTCCTTCATGACATCAACAAATACCAATATTGCACCTGTCAGCAGGCTTGCTCGGATCATGGGAAGGTGGACCCGCCATAGTATAGCTCCATGCGATGCTCCTAAGGTCTTTGCTACACCATCGATGTTGTTGGTAATTCTAGCAAGGCTCACCTCCACCGAACCCAGCGACAAAGCCAAGAAACGCACGACATACGCAAACGTCAATGCGGCAATGCTTCCGCTAAGCAATAATCCGGTTGAGATACCAAATTTATTCCGCATGAACTCATCTATACTATTATCAAGTAGACCCATTGGTATAAAAATACCGATTGCCAGAACTGCACCGGGTATGGCGTAGCCTAAACTGGCGAACCGAGTAATTGCTGCAAATATACCCCAGCCATTGAGACGCATTCCGTAGGCCAGTAATACCCCAATCGAAACAGCCAGAACAGACGCTAAACCAGCTAGTGAAAGGCTATTCCAGACACTAATCAGAAACACATCATTTAATGCGTCATTAAAGTATCCTGTGGCGTCCCCGATTAGAACGGAAAATGGCACAATAAAACCGAGAAGAATGGGCAGCGCACAGGCAATAGAGGCCAAAATGGCAGACCCCATGGCCAAGTTTTTACTGGCAAGACGTTTATAGCGTTGGGAAGTTTGATGAAACTTTTTTTTCCGCCGGGCAAAACGTTCGATGCCAATAAGAAGTGCGATTAACATGAGCATGACAACCGCAATTTGCGCAGCGCCACCAACATTATTCATGTTTAACCAAACATCAAAAATACCAAGGGTAAGCGTCTGAACACCAAATAAGTCGACCGTCCCAAAATCGTTTAGTGTCTCCATCATCACCAGGATCAAACCAACAACGACAGCTGGCCTGGCTAGTGGTACGGAGATAGCGAAAAAACTTCTCCAGGGGCCATACCCAAGTGTTCTTGAAACCTCTACAACACCTGCCGTCTGCTCAAGGAATGCTGTTCGAGATAAAAGATAGACGTAGGGGTATAACACGAGAGACATCATGGAAGTTGCGCCGCCTAACGAACGAACTTCTGGAAACCAATAGTCCTGAGGGGTATTCCAGCCATAGATACCCCGTAAACTCCCCTGTATTGGACCAGCAAATTCCAACAGATCAGTGTAAACGAAGGCAATTACATAGGAGGGGACAGCCAGTGGAAGAAGTAATGCCCATTCAAAGAAACGACGGCCAGGGAATTGACACATTGTTACAAGCCAAGCTGTGCCCACACCGATGAAACAAGTTCCTAAAGCAACTCCAAGCATCAGTGATAAAGTCGTGCCAACCAGTCGCGGCAATACCGTAGATAACAAGTGGGGCCATACATTTTCGGTCGGGAAAAACGTCAACCAGATTACGAATGAAATTGGAATCGCTATTGTCATTGCGACAATGACAGCCACGACCGTCCATGCATCAATTTTATTCACCCATCGCCCAGGAAATGGAAATAAGCTTTTATATCTTAACGCGGTTATCATCAGATCCAGTAAGGGTTCTTTAACAGCTCTAAGCCGCCGTTGGAATTGCAACGGCGGCTCGCAAAAACCATTTAACGAAAGACTATTTAGTTTGGTGCAACCTATCCGTCAAAGTTAACGATATCCATAATTTTTGTTGCTTTTAAACGGTGCTTAGCGATGGTTGCGAGGTTTACGTCGCTCGGGAGAAACGTTCCCCAAGACTTTACCCTAGCCGACCAGGCTACCCCAGGTTTTACCGGGTACTCGAAATTCTGTTCGGCATACATTTTTTGAGCTACACTGCTACTTAAAAACTCAAGCAATTTCTTGGCGTTCAGCTTGTTTTTTGCATATTTTGTCATCGCCGCACCGCTAATATTTACGTGTGTTCCTCTCCCACCTAACTTGGGAAAAAGGAGACGAACGGAATTGGCCCATTCTTTTTGTTCGGGGCTTTTATCATTAGTTTCCATTTTGCCCAAATAATAGGTGTTACCTAATGAAACATCGCAAAGTCCCTCTTTAATGGCTTTAACCTGGGCGCGGTCATTCCCCTTGGGTCTACGGGCAAGATTGGATTTGAGCCCACGAACCCAATCTTCAGCCGCTTTTTCACCTTTTTCATCTACGAACGCAGCTAAAAGCGAAAGGTTATAAGCATGTTTCCCGGACCGTGTACAAATTTTTCCCTTAAAACGCGGCTTGGTTAGGTCGCTGTATGTCATAATTTCATCGTCTTGGACCCTGTTCTTATGGGCATAAACAACACGGGCACGCAAGGTCAGACCAAACCACAATCCATCAGGATGACGAAATTGTGGTGGAATATTCTTGTGTAAAATAGGTGAGCTTACGGGCTGGAGAAGATCAGCATTGGCTAGTGCACTGAGCCTAGAAATATCAACTGTTAGAACAGCATCAGCGGGTGTGTTACGCCCTTCCGCCTTGATTCTCTCAAGCATCCCCTTCTTCGCATAAACAACATTAACCTTAATGCCTGTTTGCTTCGTAAACTGATTCAAAAATTGATTGATAAGAAACGGTTGGCGATAAGAATACAGGTTGACTTCCTTTGCCGACAAAGTACCGGCAAATGAAATAAAAATAGTTCCAAAAATAAAAGATTTTAGTATTTTATGCGTCATTTTTTACCTTTATTGCTTTTAATAAATATGAAAATGATAATTATTCTCACTGATATAATGATAATCAGCCGTTATTGCAAGTGCAAATCATTACTATTTTCAAAAATATGATTTTTCAATTAAAATCAGATGTTTATTAATTATTATGTGTTATTTTTGAATTGGATAAACTCAAAAACTAGCCGGTTAAAGAGAAATAGAACCATTGCGCTTCTTGATTTTAGATACTGTTTATGAGGGCTACGTGCAATGGCTGTACGGAAGTGATCCAGATCTTTTGAATAAGTCTTATGCGGAGCAACACGAAGCTACCATCAAAGGCGGTTTCCATACTGCCGCTGTATGGGCAGAGCCACTCCGTCAATTAGGACACGACGTCATAGATATTTGGGGAAATCATGCTCCCTTACAAATTCGCTGGTGCCAAGAAAATAGCCACGAAGAGATCTTAAGAATGAATGCAAATTCATTTCAAATTGGTGGAATGACACTATCTTCAAGTAATCCAAACCCTTGGTATGAATCAATTATTGAGAAACAAATTGAAGCATACTGTCCTGACGTGATTTGGATTGCAAATGTGAATACGTTTGCGGCCCCGTTTTTAGAAAAAGTAAAAACACTTTATCGCATGGCAATAGGTGAAGTCACCTCTGCCATACCAAATGTAGATCTTAGTGGATTTGACTTTATGATATCTGGTGCAATGTCTCTCGTCGAAGAACTTCGATCCAAAGAAATAACAGCTGAACTTCTACCCCATGGGTTCCGTGACAATATCTTAGGCGAACTTTCTCCAGCAAAAAAAGAGCATGGCTTAGTCTTCGTCGGTCAATTATTTGATGGTAGGGTGGAATTGATTGAGGCCCTCGGTCGAAATGTTGGCATTGAAGTCTGGGCAAATTCTCCATGGAAGGAAGAACAACTGCCATCTATGGGCATAGAAGTTCACCCTCCTGTGTTCGGTGTACCTATGTATCAAATCCTGCGTAACTCCAAAATAATTTTGAACAAGCATATATATGCAGTAAAGAATTTTGCTTCAAACCAACGGCTATTTGAAGTTACCGGTGTCGGCTCAATGATACTTACCGATGCAGCAATTAATCTGGAAGAATTATTCAAGCCCGGCGAGGAAATCGTTGCATATTCCGATATAGATGAGTGTGTAACTCTAGCAAAACAATATCTAAATGACG
>JAOMCN010000018.1 GCA_028345065.1 Rhodospirillales bacterium | reverse complement strand
ACAACGAAGGCAGCTTTGACGCAGATGACGCGCGTAATTGCTCGTCAGTACGCACCAGAAAATATCAGATGCAACGCGATCTTACCTGGCTTGATGCAAACACCGATGGTAGCGCACTCTTTACAAGGCGCATATGGCGATAAAGACATCGAAGACCTTTGGTCGAAAAGAGAAGCACAGGTTCCTTTGAATAGGACTGGTGATGCATGGGATGTAGCTTATGCTGCCCTTTATTTGGCGTCTGATGAGGCCCGTTACGTGACTGGTTCGGCCCTTGTGGTGGATGGTGGAATTACTTTAGGGATTGGATAGGGGGGAGTATAAATAGCTGCAGACTGGATCAAACTTTTACCGGTTGAGTTGCTGGTGATCCTCCAGACTTAAAAAGAATTAGCAACATTATCCCAACGTTAACCAGGTTCCACGCTATACCGTGAATGAAAGCCATTTGATAAGAGCCAGTAATGTCGTAGATCCAGCCAGAAGACCACCCCCCGAATGCCATCCCGGTAATAGTCATCATAATAAGAATACCAACTTTTTCGGCGGCTACACGAGCGGGTAAATATTCTCGAACAATAATTGCATAACTAGGTACGATACCACCTTGGGCAAGACCAAACATTAATGAAATAATATAAAGGGACATAAGGCCGTCAAAAGGCAAATAGAAGACTAACACAATGCCTTGTAGAATCGATCCGATCAATAGTGTCCTTACCCCTCCGATATAGTCTGCAATGAAACCCGAGACAATTCGGGTGACAGCGCCGCCCGTAAGCATTAGCGACAGCATTTCCGCACCGCGGGCCAAGCCGTATCCCAGATCTCCACAATAGGCGACGATATGAACCTGCGGCATCGACATAGCCACGCAACAGGCTACTCCCGCTATTGAAAGCAAAATGATAAGTGAACGTGAGGAAAGATCGATCGTCTGTCTTTGGTTATTCTGATTTCCGCTTACAGACAGTTCAGTAGAATTTGGAAGTGGATCTTCTTTAGGAGGTACTCGTCTTAGCATTAATCCGAGAGGGACCATAGTCAAAACGATTACTATAGCCACAACAACGTAAGTTGTACGCCAACCATACCCCTCCATCAGAAAATTTATGACGAGGGGCCAAATCATTCCACCGAAATAATTGCCACATGCACAAAAGGCGACGGCGACACCTCGGCGGCGACGGAACCAATGTGAAACATCAGCAATCAATGGTCCAAAGCTTGCCGCAGTGCCAATGCCGACAAATACACCCTGAAGCATACCCAACATCCAAATATTTTCCGAAGTCGCGGCGGCACCAAAACCTATGCCCATCGCAAAAGCTGCGGTGATAATGGGAATTACAATTCCAAAACGGTCTACGCACCGTCCAATTATTACGTTCCCAACGGCGAACCCAATCATTGTAAGGGTGTATGGAATAGAGGCATCGCTTCGGGCTACCTGGAATTCGCTTTGAATCGCTGGAAGAATTACGATTACGCCCCAGAAGCCAATGCTGCCTATGGTTCCGAGTGCCACGGAAGCAGCAAGACGCAACCACGCATAAGGTCCGTCGATCAGGCTTTCCGCTGACGCTTGGTGTTGGCTAAAAATTGTCATGATTTCGGTGTCGGTTACTTATCGTTGTCCGTTTTAGGCCTGGTTAGAAGAAAAGATAATACTAAATATATTGGTGTCGATTCTGGTAGTCTTTGCACAGTCAACATATCTGCGTTGTGATTGTCTGAAAACACAAATCGACATTGTGTCTTGCGGCCCATTATCTTGTGGCAAGGAACTATTGTTGGGAATAGTTTTTAATCCTAGAAACCATTTTAAATCAATATGACAAAATTTAAATTTTTTTCTTAATACTAGAGTCAAAGCGATTCCAAACATATTAAAATTATTGACGCTTTAGAACCAAGCCTAAAAAAATAGTTCGAAATTCAGAAATCATTGTGAAGAATGGTTTCTAGCTATAATGGTAAATCTTAATAGGAATTAGTGAGGTATTGAGAAACCCCTTATCCACATTGTCAGGAGTTAGAAAGAACTTTCCTTTGGGAGTACTATCAAGCCTAACACTAGAGTCGATCACCTTTGCGTAATATCAGGCGCATATAGGTTGTTGCCACGAACATGGCGCCTGCGATCCCGACAAATGCAGCGAAGTAACTATCACTAAAATTGACGATGAGACCGAAGATCGCTGGGACCACGGCGACGCCGGCCAATAACGCAAATTGACACCCGCTGGCCACGTCGCCGACGGTTCCCGCCGGTGCAAACTTCACCAGTTCGGAGAAGTATACACCGTTCCAGCCATGGCTGGTGGCGCCGACGAGAAAACTAACCACAACTAGAAAAACGATCGGCCACTCCGGCGCAATGTTGCACAAGATGATTGAAAAAACTCCGGTCGCGAACCCCAACCCCGCCAGAACCAAATTTGCAGGAATTAGAGTATCCGCAATCGCCCCCCAGAATAAACGACCAATGACGCCACCAATCTGCATTGTCGTGAAAACTAGGCCCGCTGTCGTCAACGCCATTGAAAACGCATCCGTCAAATAGACGACGAAGAAACTGGCTAATGACACTTGGCTGCCGGAAAAAATGAACCCGCCGAGTGCCAGGCAACGCAGCTTAGATTCACCCCATACGAGACGCAACGGCGCGATAACACTGCCGAACCGAATTTTGCGCCCATGATCCCGCGCGCCATCCAATCGTTGCCGGAACGGCTGAATGGCAACAGCGACAACACAAGCCAACAAACCCGCGGCCAGAATTGCAACCCGCCAATCGAAAAGGTGAACCAGGAACGGTAGTAGCACACCCGCCAGCGCCGTCCCCGCGGGCTGGGCTGATTGTTTCATGGAAAAGAACAAGGGACGCCGCGGCTCCGGTACGACACGGGCGAGAACATGGGTGCTGAGCGGATTGATCGGGCCGTAGCTAATTCCGAGCAAGACAGCACTCAAAAGTGCCGCGACCGGACTGGACATGGCAAGACAAGCGACACCCAGAAATGCCACCGCCATCATAGTCTGCCCGACGCGGATCGCGCCAAAGCGATCGGAAAAGGCGCCGGTCAGGAGAGCCGCCAGCATGCCGGCGCCATATGCTATGGCAATAAAAGTGCCGATCAAGGTTGCCTCTACACCGATGTCGGGTGCGGCTACCGGTGCGATGACAGCGACGCCGAACATCGTCAACGACACCAAGACCTGGAGGCTGGACGTCGCTACCAGCGGCGCAATCGCACCCCGATCTGTCAGTTCTATCATGGTAACAAACTCTGTAATTTAATCATTCAGGTCAGCCTTTTCCCCATTGCAAATATTAATTGCAAGCAGGTTCACAGAAGAACAGTTTAAAAAAAATAGATACTTTTGACCATTCCGATGATGAATACGAAGATTTTAACGAATCTCACATTATTAGAGAGCATGGACACATCAGCGCTCGGAGATATACAAAAAGCACTCTACCTCATTCACAAGGAAGTTGAGCGGGTAGACGTGTTGGTGTCATCATCAGCGGTGGCAATGTTGATCTGGACAGGCTTCCCTGTGTTGAAACAGGTGAAGCCGGTCTTTAGAGGAGACCATTCGTGAAGGAGATATCGAAATGAATGAACAGGTAAAAATCGAGGAGTTGGAGGTTGGATATGATGTGCCGGCCGCCGTTGGAATGGAAGAGTTGGAAATCCAGACGCCATGTCTAGTGCTTGATTTGGATGCGCTGGAACGCAATATCGTGAAGATGGGCAATTTTGCCAAACAGATGGGTGTCCGGCACCGCGTCCATGGCAAAATGCACAAATCTGTTGATGTGGCACTTCTGCAGGAACGGCTTGGCAATTCTGTTGGCGTCTGCTGTCAGAAGGTTTCAGAGGCCGAAGCGTTTGCCAGAGGCGGCATCAGAGATGTTCTTGTCTCGAACCAGGTGCGTCACCCAGCAAAGATTGACCGGCTTGCGCGTATCCCAAAACTGGGTGCGCGGGCGATCTGCTGTGTTGACGATATCGAGAATGTGCTGGATCTCTCGGCGGCTACCAATGCCCATGAAACGCGGATCGAATGTCTAGTCGAAATTGACTGTGGCGCAGGGCGCTGTGGTGTCACAACGACGCCGGATGTCGTGGCCATTGCCGAGGCGATTGATGCGGCGGACGGGCTGAAATTTTCTGGCTTGCAGGCCTATCAGGGGGCAATGCAGCATCTCGACAATTACCAGGACCGCAAGGCGAAAATCGATATTGTGGTGGCCATGGTCAAGGATTCCGTGGCCGCACTCAAGGATAAGGGGTTGAGCTGTGACATCATCGGCGGCGGCGGCACAGGCTCCTATTATTTCGAGGGCAATTCAGGGGTATTCAATGAATTGCAATGCGGTTCCTACGCGTTCATGGATGCTGATTATGGCCGCATCCTCGACGCCGATGGCAAACGTATTGATCAAGGTGAGTGGGAAAACGCCCTGTTCATCCTGACTTCAGTGATGAGCCACGCGAAAGCCGATAAGGCCATTGTTGATGCCGGCTTGAAGGTGCAGTCGGTGGATTCGGGTCTGCCTGTCATCTTCGGCCGGGCGGATGTTGAATATGTAGAATGTTCCGATGAGCATGGTGTTGTCGCAGACCCAGACGGTGTTCTCAAAATCAATGAAAAATTGAAACTGGTACCTGGCCATTGTGACCCCACATGCAATGTCCATGACTGGTATGTCGGGGTTCGTGGCGGCAAGGTCGAGGTGGTCTGGCCGGTATCGGCACGGGGAAAAGCCTATTAATGCGGCAACCATCGGTAACAGGACGGGTATAGGATCTAGGCTTGGGTGGAAGTATAATATTTGTACCTCCAACCAAATGGTCAGGAATCTGGATATTAATTAAGGATATGGCCGCGGGTCACGTAATATAACCAGAGATTCTAGAATGCATCTCTATTGCCGATCCCCAAAGAATCTACGGTGGATCACGCCACAATTACTATCGAACACCAGTTCCAGACCGGTATAACAATATTAATTTTAAAAGCTAAATGGCTAACTATGAGGATTCTAAAAGCATACTGCCGACGATCAGTACACCAATGGAAATAACAATGATCGGAATCACAACTTACTCCTTCAATTTCGAGAACGGGGTGGGCTATTGTGAGGTGCTACATAACCTAGGGTGTCAAAAACCAACCCCGACATGGTTAGGGAGTTATATCAATTATCGATTCTAGGTACTTAATCAGTGATGGCGCAATGATGGTCGTCACATGTTAGATAACCGGATGAATGGATTTTTTTAGTCTTAACATTTAGTGCGGTAAGCTTATTACTTCTCTTCAACCAGATACCGCTTCAATAATAGTGTCTGGGTAATCAAAAATAAAATAGTCAGAGCTAAAATCCCGAATACTTTAAAATTAACCCAAAAGTCGGTTGATTGGGTGCGCCAAACTACTTCGTTGAGAGCGGCCATTGCAAAAAAGAAAATTGAGAGGCGACGTGTTAGGATCGACCAACCAACATCTTCCATTTGCAGGGACGAACCCATAAGTGATTTTAAAAAAACCTTGTTTGCAAACAATCCCCCCAGAAGGATTGCACCTAGAGTCAATTGAATAATGGTTGGTTTCATTTTAATGAACGTTTCATCCTGAAGCCAAAGCGTAAGACCCCCGAAGATGACAATGATAATAGCCGTAATTAGTGGCATCGTCGGTATACGGCGCTCAACTAAATAGGAGAGGCAAAGCCCCACGATAGTTGCCAATACTATTGCCGCTGTTGCGGGAAATAGCCCGGCCAACCAATAGGTAGCGAAAAAAACAATAAGCGGACCATATTCTATGGTTGGTTTGAGCCACTTTGTACTATTTAGATGCTGCAATTTTGCCCCCGAAAATTAAAAGCGAATGTATTTAATGAGTTTATAATCTACGATCTAAGTTCTCTGGCTAGCTTGTCAAATCTGGTTAACCCGGGCCTGCCCATTTCTCGTCGCGCGTTCCCATACGGGTATATCCTGACCAGCCGGTCGCACCGGAACCTGACCAAACATGTCTGCAATAACTCCACGGTGAAAGCCGCCGTGTATGGCCAGGTGTGTAATTATCATGTATCGAGGCAAGCTTCCTGTGTTACCACCAATCAGTTCATAATCTATAACTTCTTCCAATTCATTTTCGCTCAGACCAGAAACGTAGTCTCTAATTTCCTGGTTCATCACTTTTTTGGCATCCCACAGGTCATCTAAATCCTCATAAAGGATTGTCTGTAGGTGTTCAAACGAATGCTTTTCCCTTTTCATATGGGACATCCAGACCTTGTCTATTACCAGGAGATGGTTCACAGAGTTACGGACACTATTCATAAAGGATTCTCGCTGCTTTGTTACTTCATCGGCAGGGATCTCTCGGATAATTTTAAAAAATTCTTCATTAGCCCAATCACTATAATCTAATAGGGAGAGCAGGTAACTTTTATCGTGCATGGTAAGTTCTCCTTCGGGTTTTTTCCATTAAAACATTTTTTCCACTTATTCCAACGCCAGAACTCTGCGAGGTCGGTAAAATTGTATTGAGTGCGAAAATGCGATTAACTTATAATTTTATTATGCGGAGCAGATTGAAATGTGTTACCAAACTAAATCTCAATCAAAGATACCGCAACGGTATAACCCGAGGTTTGCAGCGCGGGTATTAATTCTTGCCGGTTATTTTTTTTTTCGATTACGCTCAGGTCACAAAAATATTATAGGGGGTAGAAATTTTAGAGCTTTATCATAACGATATGTCTACATGCGCCCAAAAGGTTCGCCTTACCCTGGCTGAAAAAAAAATCGAATGGGAAGGTCATCATATGGATCTGCGCAAGGGTGAAACGCGCACAGATGAATACAAAAAGCTGAACCCTGCCGCTGTTGTGCCGACGTTGATTGACGACAATACTGTAATCTGTGAATCAACAGTGATTATGGAATATCTGGATGATGCCTATCCGGAAATTCCGGTCAGGCCTGTCGACGCTAAAGCACGGGCCCGTATGAGGGCCTGGACCAAACAATTGGATGAAGGGGTGCATGCCGCCACGGCTACGATCTCGACTGTCAACGCTTTCCGGTTTCAGTGGATGGAAGGAAGGACTTGGGATGAAATCGAAGAACTGGCAGCTAAGAATCCAGACGCTGCACGACGCGAAAGAATGTTAGAAATATTCAAAAATGGAATTGAATCCAAATTCTATCTTCCCGCCTTAATGCGGTTTGAAAAACTCTTCACGGATATGGAGGCATGTTTCGAAGTTGACCCGTGGCTCGCCGGTAATACCTATTCTCTGGCAGATATTGCATACACACCTTATCTCACCCGCTATGATCATTTGCAGGCTCTTGGTGTTTTGGACAAACGTCCGCACCTTTCCGACTGGTATGAACGGGTTAAAGCACGCCCTAATTACGCCAAGGGTATTGGCCAATGGCTTAACGACAAATATCTGGTATTGATGAAAGAGAAGGGTCAAGAGTTTTGGCCGCAAACCAAAGAATTAATTGCCCAGGGTTATATCTGCGCATAGACAATTCTAAATAAAAGGTTGTTGACCTTAAGCTCGTTTCACAGACATTTAATCCGCTGTTACACGATCGGCAAAACGAAAGCCAACGTCGTCCATTGCTTCCAAAGTTTTTTCGCCAAACTTGTTAGCAATTTCCTTACCGACATGAGGATGAAATATAACTTCATCTCGTACATCTCCTTCCGGTGATTGGATCATCACCAGAAGTCGTGCCGTTTCATCGGATATGTTGTGAAAATCCCTATAAACACCGGCAGGAATTGAGATAAAGTCCAGGGGTTCAAGTTCGATTGAATTATCACCCTGTTCGCCCCAGGAGATCCGGAAACGTCCGTTCAGACAAAAGAAATTCTCAACTGTATGGGAGTGGCTATGAAGACCCGGATTATTACCGGGCGGGCATTCTGCGATAGTTACGGTAAGCCCATCTCTACCTTTGACAGCCGAGACTGCCGAGCGGCCTTCCCAACCTTCTGGTGACATCACGGGATAAACTGATTTTGCGGAAACCATTTCGACAGCTTCGGCAGGAATTCCTGTGTTCTCCATGATAGACTGTTTGTATGGCTTTAAGTCCTTAAAACGTGCAATACGTTTTGCCATTTCGGCAGGTTTCAAGTCAGTGGTTTTCATTCTCTTCTCCCCTTGAGCACCTGCATTATAGATCTTTTGGAGACATAATCATCTAACATTTTATGGCAAGGCTTTAAATTTTGCTATCGCTTATAAGGTATGCTTGCCAATCTCCCATCCACTGTCTGCAAGATGCTCCTTTGCAAATTTAATGGGCGTTGCTTCCAGTTCAGTTGCCATGGTGTCGTTCCAACGGTTGAGAAAACCGAAAACGGATATCTGACCGACAATCTCGACTATTTGTCGGTCCGTATAATATTTTTTTAACTCTGTAAAATCTTCGTCGCTGACTGAATTTGGTACCGCTGCCGCTGCCTGGGCAACCCGTAGTGCCGCTCGTTCGGCATCCGTAAACAAAGGGCTGGTTTCATACTCGAACGCAGCTTCAATTTTTTCCTCTTCTACACCCCCTGATCGGGTTGCCTGGAAACCGGTATGTGCGCTGCAGTATTGGCATCCTGACGCCCGACTGACGATGTGCCCTACTAGTCTTTTTGTACTAGTCGGTAATTCGCTTTCGGTGAAATTCACTGTACGGGCTAAATTGGCAAAAGCCACTGCAAGTTCGGGCCAATGGGACATCGTTAGGAAGCTGTTGGCAGGAAAGCCCATATTGTTGATCATCGCCTCCATCAGTTTTTCGGTTTCAGGCGTTAAATTGGCTTGGGCTGTCGGAATTCTCGGCATGATGACCCTCTCTTATCTTTCCTGTTATTTTACTGTAAATGATCGAAGTGTGTACAACCATGAATTAATCATTTTCAAGATTAACACAATGAATGACCAATGGCGTTCACACCTGGTGAAATGTAGAAAAACTAATATTTAAGGTTAAAAATGTTACCTAAAGTATTGTTCTGACATATAAACTGTTCGATCGTTATCGATTATCTTCCTTGATCATATCGGACGCCTTTTCGCCAATCATGATTGATGGGGCATTCGTGTTACCTCCGACAATGGTCGGCATGATGGAAGCATCGACGACGCGCAGTCCATTTATACCCCGCACCCTGAGACGTTTATCCACCACGGCCTGGCTATCATCACCCATTTTACAGGTGCCGACTGGATGGAAGATTGTTGCGCCGTATTGTCGAATATAATTTTTCAATTCGGCATCTGTCTGGACATCTTTACCGGGGATGGTCTCCGTGGGTTGATATTTCAAAAAGGTGTCCGCATGAACAATCCTACGTATTTCTTTGAGACCTTTTAAAATCACCTCTAAATCCTCTTCCGCCTCATAGAAGCGGTGATCAATGACTGGTGTATCCTCAGGATTTGCAGAAGCCAGCGTTACGCTGCCGCGGCTTTTGGGGCGAAGTAGCACCGCAACCATGGAGTATCCATGTCCAACCTCCAACTGCTTGGGCGGAGGTGCACGGTGGCCAGGAATGAACACCAATTGAATATCGGGCCTATCTAAATCAGCTTCAGTCCTCATAAATCCACCAGATTCAACCAGGTGGGATGCAAAAACCCCTTTGCGAAATAAGATATATCTAAACAAGTCCAATGAGTACTTGGGAAATTTAGGCCAGGAAAACCCCCACGGTGTTCTGGACTTTGTCTTCAGCATGATGCTAGTTGCGGCATGATCCTGCAGGTTTTTTCCGACACCGGGAAGTGAATGTATCACTTCAATTCCGTGGGTTTTAAGTTCTTCGATATCACCAATACCTGACAACATCAGAATTTTAGGCGACAAAATTGAACCGGCAGATAATACAATTTCCGTATTGGCGGTTAGAATGTTGTTTCCTGGAAGTTCAACTCCTATCGCGCGGCCATTTTTTACGATCACTTTACTTACTGGTGAATTTGTCATTACCGTTAAATTATGACGATTTTTTGCTGGTTTTAAATAAGCCATGGCAGTGGACCAACGTCGGCCGTTTTTCTGTGTAACCTGATGCTGCCCCACGCCGTCTTGGCTGTTGCCGTTAAAATCAGGGTTATGCGGATGCTGCAATGAACCGGCGGCTTCTACGAAATCTCTCTCGAGGGGGCTCGTCTCATTCGGGAATGTGACGTTGAGTGGTCCCCCCGCGCCGTGATGTTCGCCCTCGCCAAATTGCTCGTTGTGTTCAGCCTTAATAAAATAGGGCTTCACATCGTTCCAGGACCAACCCTTGTTTCCGCCTGCTGCCCAGTCGTCGTAGTCGAGAGTATTACCCCGCATATAGACCATCGCGTTTACCGAACTGGTGCCACCTAGCGTCTTACCCCGAGGTATATATATAGGTCTACCGTTCATGGTTTCCTGAGGCTTGCTTAAGAAGCGCCAGTTCAGGGTTTTGTGATAGGGCATTCGTATGACGCCGAGGGGCACATGAACGAACAGGCTGCGATCAGGGGGGCCTGCTTCCAATAGACAGATAGATTTGGAGGTATCTTCGCTCAATCGGTTAGCGAGCACACACCCAGCAGATCCGGCACCGACAATGATGTAATCAAAATTTTCTGTCTGGACTATTAAATTATCCTCCCGTCCTAGATTGAATTAGCCACATTTTTAGTAATTCCTCAAGATATCAGTCCTCTGCAAGGTATGTATCGCGGGGAATAACGGGGAGGGGAATCGTGCCGTCCGTTTCTTCGAGAATTGTTGCTCTACAAAATGAATAAACGGACACCGTCGATGGCCTGGGATCCAAGTCCCGATGTTTTTTCTAAAAATAGTGGTACTCTCTAGAATTTTCTATGCAGAAGTTGAAGCACTTCGAACATCGTATCGCTTTTGAAATTTATTTGTGAAGGGTTGGATTGTCAGGAGCCTCCAACAGTCCTACGTTATATGCAGGAAAACGTCTTTGGGCTCACGAAGTACAGGAGAAACATTATGGCGTTATTCAAAACAATTGCGCGTATGGCGATTCAAAAATTAGCAGATAATCCTGAGCTTCGAGCCAAGGTGGCCAGTGTCGTGAAGGAGGACATTGTGCCCAGGGCAAAGGAGGGCTGGGAGCAAGCAAAGCCTGAACTTCAAAAAGCTAAAGAGCAATTAAAGGAGGATTGGGAAAAAGCAAAACCCGAACTTCAAAAAGCGAAGGAACGTGCTCGCGATCTTGCTAGGAAAATAACAAAATAAGATCGGGTTTCATTGACTGCATCCGAGGGTGTGTCCCCGGCGTTTCCACCTATAATCTATCTGAAAGAATTACTCTTTTCATGGGTGTCTCTTGATCCCAAAACTTTCTCTCTGAGTACGTCTTTACGTACTTTGCCCATGCTGTTAAGCGGAAATTCGTTAAATATTGCCACACGTGCCGGTATTTTATATGCGGCAATTTGCATTTTTAGGTATTCTTGTATTTCGGGCGTTGTTGGTTTTTCTCCGGTTTTGGGTATTATACAAGCGCAGATGATTTCGCCATAGAATTGATCCGGCAGACCAATTATGGAGACCTCCCGAACTCGGGGATCGCGGATAAGAATTTCTTCGATCTCTCTCGGTGATACGGTGGCGCCACCCCGAATGATGACGTCCTTACTCCGGCCTACGATGCGGAAATATCCCCTGTCATCCAAGGTCGCTAAATCTCCTGAGTGGAACCACCCTTCATCATTCCAAGATGAAGCGGCGTCAGAGTTGTTATGGTAACCGGCACACATGCCTGCGCTCTTGATTACTAATTCGCCGGTTTCACCATTTGGAACCATACGGCCGTCGACGTCGACAACTCGCGCCTCAACCCCGGAAATGGATTGGCCGATTGATCCATCAACCTCGTTGGGATCGTCTTCGGGGAGGCACCAGAACCCCATTCCAAATTCGTTCATCCCAAATGAGTCGATAAAGGTGGTATTAAATTTTTGCCTAAGTTCTTTGATTGATTGCACTGGAAAACTTGCTCCTGCCGATAGGAGGAGGCGAAGAGAATCCAGTCTCGCGTGTTTAAGTGCCGGACTATTCGAAAGCGCAATAAAAGCCGTCGGCGTTCCGGGAACGAAGGTAACCTGCTCCTGGTCAATAAGTTCTAACGCCCTAGTAGCAGAAAACCGGTCCATAAGCACCATCGTTGCGCCGACCATAACCGATAGCTGTAAACCCATGATTGAACCGAAGTTTGTTGAATAAGGTAAATATATGAGGAAAACATCATGGGCATCATGCTTGAAGACAGCTTCTGTTATGCGACCGGAGTGAGCAAGTGTATTGGTAGTATGCATGATAGCCTTCGGGAGACCCGTGGTACCGGACGTAAATACGATCCTAATAATATTGTCAGGGTTAATTCGGGATTCTTGTAGATTTGTCGGAGTGACTCGTTCCTCAACCGGGTCGGCTAAAAGTTTGTCGAGCGAAATGCAGAGATCCGGCGCCTCGCCTCGCGCAACCATCACGTGTTCCAAGCGCGGAAGCTTTGACCTTAAGGTTTGAAGTGTGGCGGCGTAATTGTGGTCTCGATAAACTACCGGAATTATTGCTGCTTTAGCTGGACCTGTATTGAACCCGTAGGCCATTTCCGTACTGCCCCAGTCGGCTCCGATTTGAACAATTATACCACCGGCTAGCTGGATCCCGTGATAGCAGATGATGTATTCAAACCAATTGGGCAACTGGAGTGCAACGACATCGCCCGGCTCGATGCCTATTTGCTTCAGATGCAAGGAAAACCGGACACATAACTTATAGAGTTCCTCCCAGGTAATGCGTCGGTTACCGTCGATAATCGCGATGGCATCTGGTCGTTCTTTTGCATGTTTCTGCAAATAGTCTCCCGGTACCTCATCGCGCCAGTAGCCTGCATCATAACAGAGCTTAACATGGGACGCCTCGAGTCGCCCGGCGGCGGGTTTAAAATTCACAGTTACTCTCCAACATTTAAATTTTTTGAATAGCCTTGACCAATTTTTTGATATCTCCCTCGGACATCTCCTCAAACCATTCGTCATCCATCTGTATGCGTTGTGTCACACCTCCAAAACGTATTTTGAGTTTTTGCGGGACCTCCTCGGGCCTTCCAACGACCGCGTATTCGTCCAACATTTCGTCTGTCACCAGATCGCCCATTTCTTCCCATTTACCTTGGTGAGCCAGATCGATTAATGGTGAGAATAAATTTTCCCAACCATGCATTTCGAGCATCGGCCTATATTCCGGAGTTGATGCATACAGCGCTATCCGCACACGGAGCCTTTTCCGCACCGCTTCAAGTCCTTTTTCCGTCTTCCCGCAACCGATAAAACCATGTCCCCCCAGATCGATGTTCTTCAAGGTTCGTCCTTTTCGTTTAGCACCAATCTCCAAGTTAGGCAGCATCATTTCGCAGAACCATTTGTAGGTAACAGGGTCGCCAGGAATATGACCGTCGGCTACTTCACCGGTTAACCGACACATGAATTTGTTGATAGCGGCAAGATAGATCGGCACATGCGGATGGTCGATTGGACCGGGGTTGTAGTAAGGGATCATCAAAGAGAATTTGTAGTGATCGCCCTCATAGGCGAGACGCGATCCATTCTGCCAGCAGTCCCAAATCGCGCGCAAGGATTCTACATATTCCCGCATGCGCGGGACTGGTGGGACCTGTTCGATACTCCATCGCCGTGTCAAATGAGATTTTGTCTGAGCGCCTAAACCAAGTTGGAAACGACCATTCGAAAGAGACTGAATTGCCCAGGCATCGTAAGCGGTAGCCATCGGGCTGCGTGGGAATGCGACGAATATACCGGTCAGCAAATCGATCCGAGATGTATTAATTGACGATGCGGTCGCAGAGAGGGTCGGGGGTACGGTAAGTTCAAGCATGGTGATGCCGTCGTATCCTAGTGCTTCTGCTCTCCTCGCTTGTTCAGGGAAGTCTTTCAATAGGCGAGGTCGGACCATCAAGTAGACGCGCATTTTTCCCCCCGTATATCATTACCTAAATATCATGATTATGTGAGTAACCTATTGGCTCATATCCCATCAACTAGAATATCTCAAATATTGTTTTTCATGTCGTCTGATCAGTTCCTGGTAATTTTCTAACGATACGCTATAGAAAATTCATTATATCTTTAATCTGACCTAGCTCTGCACAGGAGAAAACTTACCTGTACCCTCGGGTGCTAATCTCTTGGATGAATTAGACTCATTAGGATTAATTCACTTTCCTTCTTCTCCACATATAATTCCAATAAAGAGATGAAGAACCAGCGCTCTATAATAATTATTAAACGCTCGGGAATGAACCATAAGGTGCATCAGTACTAACTTGTTTTTGAGGAATGGGTTTTTTAGGTCCCCACATTCGGTATTCGAAGGGGGGGGACGCCCTATGGAATGCGGGACGCGTTTTCACGTGGTTAAACCATTCTGCCACTCTCGGTGAATTCTTCAAAACACTCATCAGGTCAAGATATTCTATCCGGTCAAGGATGGGGGCAACGCTAATATCGGCTAATGAATAAACTTCTCCGCAAATCCAAGGGCCTCCTGACATCTCAAATTGTTTTTCTAGTCGTTTGATATGCCAAGCGAATTGATCAGCGGCGGCATCCACTGCTTCCTGGTTGATCGGAGATGAGACCCGGTTTAAGTAGTTCTGGGCACGGGTTTGGTCTGGGTGCCGTTTCGACCACTCCTGTAGTTGCTCCATGCCATAAGCTTTTTCCCGTAGGGTCATCATCAGATTGAAGCTCATGGTGATGATTAAGGGAAATAGGTAGGTTTGTTCATCATGTGCCCATTGCCGCATTAAAGCACGGTTAGTAGCGCTTTCTGGTTTCAATCCCATTTTCGGAAAAGTCTCATCGAGATACTCAGCGATCACGCCAGACTGCAACAGTATTTGGCCATCATGGATTAGCGTCGGGACAATACAGTGAGGGTTGAGTTTCTGATAATCAGGTTGAAAGTGATCGAATTGGACAGACGCTATCAAATGAGGTGTCCATTCCAACTCTTTTTCTGCGAGAACCATTCTTACTTTGAAGCAACAGGGCGAGTCCCAAAAATGGTACATCTCAATCATGTTGGTCTCCGACCTGAGCATCAATATTCTGTGTTTCGTTTGTATATCTTAATTTTGAGATAGGCATACTAAGGATCACGTTTCAATCTATAAAACAACGAGATTGTAACTGGGTAATCTCGCAAAAAAGAATTATCTGTTGGCGTCTTTATTATTACCAGTAAAATCTAATGTGACGGGGCCCGTTTTAGGGTAAACATTGTTTTTAATGCTGAGTAGAACGCCCCACGCTGAGCAGCCAGACACCAGCAACGACGAGGGCTAACGCTGTGGCGTGGTAATGTTCAAAGGTTTCACCAAGAAAAAGAATTGCTATAATTGCTGTAAAGACGGAGCGCATGTAATTACTTATGCTGGCCTTGTTAGCGCCAAGCCTTCGGATAACAGCATTGTGCAGTCCGACAGCTATAGTTGTCACGGCGACACCTAACCATAACAGCGCAGTTATTGTTTCAGAAGTGAAAGGGACTGGCCGGAACAAGAGTGTTTCAGCCAGGTAAATTGGCAAGGTTGTGATTACGCCAAAAAATTGAATGATCAATAATAGCAGGAGTACGTCGATTTCAGTCGGTACCTTTCGCAGTAACACATTATATAGTGCTCCAGCGAACATTGCGAAAACCAGGGTGAGGTCACCAATATTGAATTCCAAACGCAGCAAAGTCTCTATGTCGCCCCGCGAGATAATCACGAGGATGCCGACAGTTGCGCAAACCAACCCTGCCGCTTGTTTTCGGTTGATTAAATCACGAAACAGTAGTGCTGAAAGGGCGACTGTTAGCGCGGGCTGTACGGTTGAGACAACGCCCCCGTTAGTAGCTGTGGTCCATTGGTATGATAGATAGATAATTCCATTCGCGAGGGGCACAAATAATACTGAAATAAAAACGAAGAACCATAGATTTTGCCTGATCACAGACCAATTTTGATAGAAACTACGACCGGCAATTGGAAGCATTATCAGACCACCAATTGCGAAGCGCCAAAAAGCGGTACCAAAAGGCGGCAAAACGTCATTAAGGTAGCGACTGATAACGTGATTAGAAGCAAAAATTAATGCTGCTAGAATTAACATAGTGTAAGTTCCAGCAACTTGTTGTTCTACGCTGTTATGATTTTCTGTGTTCACAGTTTTGTGTAATACCAGGTGTAACTTTAAGATAAAGTATTTGTTCGCCAAGAAGTATTTTGCGAACTTTACTATAGAATTGCTTTACGCTTCAGCTAGGGCGCGTTTTAGTTCCTCGGGCGCAGTTATTGGTGGCCCACATACGTGCCCTATACAAACATAAGCTGTGGTCAGGCTATCAATTTGTGCTTTGCCGGTTGCTGGGTGTTTAGAGGGTAATTTGCGGCCCGGTTGTATCACACTTAGCACTAGGTCAAGGTGACCAGTTAAGGAGATTATAGACTTCATCATGCCCATTTCAGGAGCATCTGGTTCACCAATGATTGCTACTTGGATTGTTTTTGTTAGCCTCTCAAAGCCGTTTAATATGCTGGTCATATTGATATATTCGTTGGACGGTTTGCAGGCGAATACATCAACAATCATTTCTGCTTGCTCACGATAAGTTTCGCGCCCTGTCAAGTAGTAGAGTGTTGCCAGGTTCTCTATCATAGTACCGTTACCGGCAGGTGTCGCATTATCGAAGGCGTTTCGTGTCCGAGCAATAAGGTGGTTGGCATCTTCGGGAGAGAAAAAATAGCCACCACCGTCTTCGTCCCAAAAACGATCATTCACCTGTTTAAGCCAAGCAAGCGAATGGTTTAAATAGTATTCTTTACCGGTAATTTGGTGCATGAGTAAGGATGCCCGTATCATTTGAGCATAGTCGTCTAGGATATCGTTACCTTTGCTGGAACCTTGCCGCCAGGAATGTAATAGCCGTTCACCTGACATCATTTCACGCCTTATGAATTCATAAGCCTCTATGGACGTCCTGAGCCACAATTTTTCTCCAAAAGTCTGTGAAGCAATTGCAAGAGCGGAGATCATTAAACCATTCCAGTCGGCCAGAATTTTATCATCTAGATCAGGCCAGATCCTTTTGTTTCGAACTGCTAGGAGAATTGCCCGGCATTCTGACAAGATGGCTTCCACACTATCACTGCCAAGGGACATATCTGTAGATCGGTTGAGGATGCTTGTGCCGTCCCAGTTGCCTGACTGAGACACCCCATAAATTGTTTTAAAGAAACTGGAGTTGTCACCTAAAAGTGCATCTATTTCTTCCTCTGACCAAACATAAAACTTTCCTTCTATTCCTTCGCTGTCTGCGTCCATAGTTCCTGCAAATCCGCCCTCCTCTTGGCGAAGATCTCTCATACACCAGTCTATTGTTTCGGTTACACGAACTTTTAAAAGTGGGTCACCGGTTTCTTGCCACAACAATGACATGAGTTCTATGAGTTGAGCGTTATCGTAGAGCATTTTTTCAAAGTGGGGCACCAGCCAATTCTCATCTGTTGAGTACCTGGCAAAGCCTCCGCCCAGATGATCATAGATACCTCCCTGACACATATTTCTGACGGATGTCAGAACAGCATTTCTAAATTCTTCCGTTCCTGTCCTTCGGTAAGCTCTCCACATAAAAAATTGGAAAGAGGGTTGAGGAAATTTAGGCGCTCCAGAAATGCCACCTCGAATGGGATCTATCATGCGCACCGCATTTGAGGCTATCTCATTTAACTGCTGTGGGGTATCAAGCCCTAAACTTTTTTCTGCAGGTACTTTTGACGCGTCGGCAAGAGCATTTCTGATGGCGCCGATATTTTGGTCCATTTTATCTTTCTGATTGTAATATACGTCAGACATGGCACGAAGCACGTCTGGGAAACCCGGTTGTCCATGACGTGGCGCTGGAGGAAAATAGGTTCCTCCCCAATAGGGTTCTCCCGATGGGGTAAGAAAAACCGTTAATGGCCACCCTCCGTGTTGGCCCATTAGTGTTATGGCGTTCATGTAGAGGGCATCAACCTCTGGCATCTCTTCCCTGTCGACTTTAATATTGATGAATAATTTGTTCATCAAGCTCGCGATATCGGGCGATTCAAAGCTTTCGTGGGCCATGACGTGGCACCAATGGCAAGAGGCGTAACCTATTGATAAACAGAGAGGTATGTCTCTTTTGAGAGCTTCAGAAAAAGCTTTTTCCCCCCAAGGGTACCAATTTACCGGGTTGTCTTTATGTTGCAAAAGATAAGGACTTGATTCTGTACCCAAAAAATTCTCGACCATTTTACATATTCCGGTTTGATACGCATTTAATAGAATTTATTAACGTGGTCCAGTGTGCCGGGCGGATTAGTATCTATACTAGGGGCAATCTGTTGGTTTTTTCCGGCAACGTTTCGACATAGTATCGGCGAAGGTGCCGCAACCTTCAGAATAAGAATAACGTTCCCGTAATTCCATGTGATACGGATATAAAAAAAGCGACGCTAAATAATACCGATGTAAATACTTCCCCCTCCACTAATAGTAATTTATCAAAACGTTGCTCCACCGCCGTCGCCAATGATTGTGAAGGGCGCCCAAAAAATAGGGTGTGCGTATGAGAATGCCGGATTGCCTTGCCCATCTTTCTGTATACCCTGATCTATCATTTCTACACGGGTTTTTTGAAGCGCCGTTGCACGGCTTAAGGATTTGTTCTTGGCTTGAAATGAGAACAACGTTGACGTCAAATGCGCCGTAGCGCCGGAGTGAACAGGCCAGTTCGAAACCAACAAAGATTTCGCTCCGGCATAGAAAAATGCCCTGCCAAGTCCTGATACAGCTTCGGCTCCCGCTCCGTCACCAGATGCAGTGTTGCACGCCGATAAAACAACCCAGTCAGCATCTAAAGAAAGGCTGAAAATTTCGTCCATGGTTAACAAACCATCCCCTTCGATACCCGCTACCTTCGGAGCGCTCAAAGCAAGAGCCGGCTGATTCAAACCATCGAGATCACCAGGTACAAGCCCATGAGTGGCAAAAGCCAGTACCCGAAAACCATCGAGTTTCATTTTTTTAACCCGACCTTCGTTGGCCTGCCGGCCAAGAAATATGGTATTCGTCGGATTTGAACCCATGCTAGCTGCAATACTTTGCAATTCAAATCCGGTTTCTGGCAAACGTGGCAATAACGCTAAGTCGGCGCTATCGACGACACGAGTTTTTGGTCGGTTTCTTAGCTTCACAGGCATACCGCGAACGTTGGACGCTGTGGTAACTTGATGGGCGAGGTTCTTGTCTGCAGCCAATGCCTGGTCCTCATTAAAATAAGGGTCGCCAAATCCTACAAATGACTGGCGATTGGCGATCTTCATGTTAACCTTGCGCAGTGCTTTAAGTGCGGCAACGGATGGCAGCATTGTTATCGAATGGGTTCTAGCCAGCCAGGGCACAGCGCGATAGCGTTGAAACAATAGGTCCTTATCCTTACTAAGTTTGATGGAATTAGTTGGCAACAACGACAATGGCAGCAGGCTTAGTGGTCCGTGCCCGACAAACAGTATATTGGGGGATCTCTGCCACCCTTCCGCTACGGGTTTCAAGAGGCGATGGTACAATCCGTAGGCCTGAGTGACATCAAATTCTGGGATATCGCCAAGGGTAGAAATGGCCCCGGGATCAACTGCAACACGTAAGCTGGAAATGGATTTTACCAGTTCAGCGTGGCTTATCTTGGCTTGGGTGAACCTAATCGGCCCGGATTTTGGTAAAGCCCAAACATACGTTTTATTTTCACCAACATACGTGATGATCAATACTTCACCATCTCGCAGCACGTTTTTAACATTAGAACTAGATATAGGTTGCGGCTTAATAAAAGCCGTGTAATCCGGAAATTGGACCAGCAAATTTTCCTGCATTTTGGATTGATTTTCTCTAAGCTTGGATATGGCATTTCTAGCTTTTTCGACTAATGCTTCAGTCTTAGAGGTGGGGGCTCTTTGATAAAGACTAGCAATCACAGAATAAAGAGCTTCGATTTCCCATTCCAGGTCTTGGGTTTGCCGAAGTGCTTTGGAAAATTCCGGGTTCTGTGCATTGGTGCGAGCAGCGTTTGAAAGAAGCGCTTTTTGCACTGAAGAATGATATGCAGACTGAACCAACGAGACGCTTTCTGTCAGTAGAAGATCTTTATCCTTGGTTTCAAGGGAAGCCAATTCAACGGTCACGAACTCAAAATAAGTGTCCAGGATGATTTTTCGTCGATGTTTGTCAGACGCAAGACTGTTACTGTCATCGACGGCATGTTGGGAGATGAGTGGGAGTGCGACCTTGAAGGCAGACCGTGCCTGATCGATCAGCCCACGGCGGAACTTTAAGACGCCAACAAGAGCGAGTGTTTCTGCCGTCCTATAATGGTTTCTACCAAATATCTTCCTTTTATTTTTTAGTCTTCTTGTAAGAACTTCCTCGGCCTTATCGTAATCTCCTGACATTAAAGCAGCGATGCCAAAATTAATGTTCGTTGTAATTATTACCCTTTTCATTCCCTCGGGATCAGATCCAAGACCAGCCTCGGCTAGGGTGGTCCCCAGGGAAGTCAAACGGTATGCTTCCTTGTATTTATTTTGAAGTGTCAGGGATATTGCGAGACTTTCAAGCGCTCCAGCATATACTAAAGATTCACTAGGGGCACCTTGTTTTCTAAATATTGCGACTGCCTCTTGCCCCAGAACCTCAGCTTCTTCCGGTCTTCCCTGTTCGTTTAGGGTTTTAGCAAGCTCCCGAAGCGCGAACCCCGTGTAGGGGTTGTTAACCCCTAGAACCTTTATTGATTGAAAAAGAGATTCGCGCGCCGTCAATTCCGAATCAACCAGCTTGCCTAATTCCCTCTGAGTTTCAGCCACGTGTGCTAAAAGTGATATTAGAAATTCATTCTCTTCCCAACCGTCGGTCTCTTTTTTCTTTCTGACAGCCTTTGCGTAAAACTTTTCGGCTTCCAAATATTTACCCTTGGCAAATGCGAGGCCACCCTCAGCCGAAAAAATATTAGCGGCAATGCCATTTTTATAATCTTGCTTATAGTCAAATTTTAAAAATGTTTCGTAATGCTCGCGTGCAATTTGGATCCATTTTTCAGCGCCGTTAATATCACCAACATATGCCAGGGATAATGAGAGGTCTGCCGTAAGTTGAACGAACCAGCCGTAATAATTAGGAGGTGTCACTTCCAGCGCTGTTTCAAGGCTTTTTATTCCATCGGAAAACACCCCCCCCCATAGTTGGGCGTATGCTAAGGACGCATGGATTCGCATGGCTCCACCTTCGGGGGCAAACCAGGCCTCTTTTACGTGCTTAGCTGCTTTCTTGAGCGATTCAATAGACTCGGTCATCATTGCCAAACGCCAGAACGCATCTGCCCTATCGACATAGAATTGGGTTAACGCCGAGTCCCCGGCATTTGCAGGCACAACCTTAGTAATGGTTTCTCTGGCGTCTCGGACCGAATCCGTTTCTTTCAAGGAAGCTTGGGTGAGAATGGTTGTCACATCGGTTATGGTTCTAGGAGGCAGGCCTTCACTCGGCAACTCAACTTCAAACGGAGATCCACGTTTTTCTTGAGCAATTGAAGACTCCGGCTTCAACGAGATCGCGGTACTACCTGCGTCTACGAAGCTTCCATCTTTAAATTCGCCCACGGATTTGTCTCCGTTGGCATAGGTATAAGTACCTTGTCCGTGATGACTGCCATCCTTCCATTCACCCACATATTTGTCCCCGTCGTTATAGGTGAGGGTGCCTTTACAATTCGTCCAATTTTTATATACATAATGTTTAGATGTAGGACTCCCTTCACAAGGGGGTAAACTCCACCCCTTTGTTGGATCCAACAACAGAAAAACAAATCCCATCAAAACTGGCAGCAGTCGTTTCATTCTGTAATGATGACAGAAACTTGGGAAGAATTGAAGTTAGTTGTTGGGCAGTGTGGACTGCATATAATTAGAGCCAATTCGGTGTTATGTTTTTCTGTTTCCTCATGATTTATATGAGGGACTGTATAACCCTAACAAGTATTGTGAAGAATAAGTTACCGTATAAGGGAAAAACCGATCATGGCAGACTATACAGAAATTGGATTCATTGGGACGGGTGTGATGGGCGGGCGTATGTGCCGTAACCTTGCGAAGAAGACCGGCGTTCCCGTCGTCGCATTTGATATGGATATGGATAAAGTTGCGGCACTTAGCGATGTCAGTGTTGAAGCCGCACCCAGTATCGAAGCTGTGGTTAATAGGGCGGAAATTATCTTGATGTGCCTGCCGGGCGAACCGCAAGTGCGCGCAGTGTGTACCCAAGAAGGTGGGATTTTAGAGTTTGTCCAGCCTGGGCAAACGATTATCGATATGACCACGGCGACCGCAGATGTCGAACGTGAAATGGTAAAACTCTTTGCAGAAAAATCAGTGGATTACGCCGATGCGCCGGTTGCCAGGGGCGTATCTGCGGCAGAGGATGGTACGCTTAGCATTATGGTTGGTGCTACGACTGAGGTTTTCGATCGGATTAAGCCGGTACTGGAAACGATGGGTACGGATATCACTCTTTGTGGCGATGTTGGTACCGGGCAGGTAGTCAAGTTGATGAACAATATGATTATGGTGATGAATGTCTCGGCATTGGCGGAAGCTCTGGCGATAGGAACACGCGCTGGTGTGGATGCCGAGTTGTTATTCAAAACCCTGTCGCACGGTTCTGCTGACAGTTTTGCGTTGCGGGAGCACGGCATCCAGTACATGGCAAAGGGCGATTTTCCAGAGGATATTTTCCCGGTTACCTATTCGATTAAGGATATGAGCTATGCCTTGCGTCTGGCCGAGGAAACCGGAGTGAATGCAGAAGGCGCCCAACTTGTGGACAGGCGTTTAAAGGAGGCCGAAGCCGCTGGCCATGGTAAGAAATACAGTCCGGTGTTGTATAAGTTGTTCGAAGAGTAAATATTCACGAATTATTCACCGGCACTAGACAAAAATCTCTCTATATGAAGGCCTAGCCTAGTCGGCCGAAAAACGTCATGCGGGCGGATTCTGACAGGGCGATCCCTGGCGCTGCGTTGTAAGCTAGTACTACCAATATACGTGTCTGATCACCAATGGTCGGTGTCACCCGGTGTATTGAATTGCGCCCTCGAAATAACACAAGAGTGCCAGGTTCCATGGAGAGCACGGACGGTTGCATCTTGCCATCCAGAATGGCTGTAACGCCCGCAAAATTCATGTCGTCATCTTTAGCATTACGCAGGTCGCGTACATATTCAAAATAACCGCCATCCCGTGGTGCCTGTAACAACAAGGTGATCGCAAAATCTGAATTGTCAAAATGCCAGTTAAGTTCCTGATCCTCGCTGGCGAAATGAACATTAATCGACGCTAGAGGATCGGCGTATTCATATAGTCCCGGTTCGCCGACAATTTGGGCGACAAACTGCCTAAATAGCGAGGAGTCATAGATAGTGTGAAGACCCGAGTCGACCAGAACTTGATCGGTAGTAATGCAACCTTTTGATGAGGTAAGCTGCCGGTTATAGATATGGCCCTCACCGAGCTCGGGCCGGGGTTCAGTAAGATACACATTATGTGTTGATGCCGTGAAATAGGCATTATGCTTCTGGGTTTCTGCCTCGGCTACAAGTGTCTCAATCGCTTTGGCACGCAAAAAACCTGGCAGGGTCAATACCCCATTTTCAGCGAGTGTCTTTTTACCGGACGCAATAAAATTTTCATTTCCAAGCGGGCAGGCATCAAGATCAATAACGTCTTCAAGGTTCTCTATTGTCTGTCTCCTTTGCCACGACCAAACTTGGCATTTAGAGAAGGAAATCAAAGAATAACCATCCAGATTTAGTCAAAGTATGCTGTTTAATCTTCTTCATATTGTAACAGGAACTAGGGGTGAAATGAAGTTAGTTAGCGAATTTAGTGAATTTCACGTGTTAGATCGCTCCAGATTTACTTATTTCCATTGGTAAAACCTGATTAGGTGGTTTAGATTTCCGGTTGCGACTATTTTTTAATTCTTATTAGGGTAGGGACAAACATGGCCGAATATATTCCGCCCGCGTTAGATTGGGTGCGTGATCAAGTCGAATTGTATGAAGCTAGCGGAGGCACTGAAGGTACGACGTTGAGAGACACGGGTTTGCCTTGCATAATCGTTACTCATGTTGGGACCAAATCTGGTGCACTCCGAAAAATACCAGTGATGCGGGTTAAGGTGGAGAACAGTTATGTGTTGATCGGTTCCTATGGGGGGCGCCCCAAAAATCCGGTATGGGTATACAATCTTAGAGCAAATCCAGACGTGGAAATTCGCGATAGAACAGAGGTGTTCAAAATGCGAATTCGAGAAGTTACAAACGATAAAGAACGCCAGAATTTGTGGGATGCCGGTGCAA
This sequence comes from Rhodospirillales bacterium, assembly GCA_028345065.1. Classification (GTDB taxonomy): domain Bacteria; phylum Pseudomonadota; class Alphaproteobacteria; order Rhodospirillales; family UBA2165. The sequence continues at coordinate 16,216 of JAOMCN010000018.1, read as the reverse complement.
AAGCCTTCCCACCCTATAACGAATATCAAGAAAAGACCTCTCGTAAATTTCCGGTATTTATTGCGGAACAAATTTAAACGATGGAATTTTGTGTTTTGACCGACAATAGGGCGACGGGAATCGTTACACCTATGGAGAGTTTTTCTTCGGTTGTGTCCTTGCGATCTAGAAAAGTAACAGTGATTTTGTAATAATAGAATTCATTTCCATTATGCCGTTTGATCCCATTCGAGGAGGCCATCGAAGGGTTGAAGTAACGTTTTTATATCCGAAAATTCATTAGCCGGGTTCAGCCAGTCATTAATTGATTGATCATTGAGGATCGCAGGCATTCGATGATGAATATGTGCTATTCCCTCAGCAGGTGCACACGTGAACATGACGTAATGATCATTAGTGTACAGGCCCGCAATCGAAAACATAGATTCACCCAAAATTCTGGTCTTGATTTTTGAATCGTTTTTGTGTTGCCATTCATAATATGAGGCTGCAGGTATTATGCATCGGCTCTGTAATAAGGGAACGAATGTTTTCTTACTGTGAACTTCTTCTGACTTCGCATTAATCAGGGGTCGCTTTGACCATTCAGGTGTTAACCCCCAACGCCGAACCATTGGCTCGTTATCGTAGGTAATTAAGAGCGTATCATATTTGGGGTAAATTGTTCCCCATTTTGCAGAGCCTAGTACATTTGATTGAGGGATTATACCCCACCGTTCAATAACGTCTTCGCGTTCTGCTGCATCAAATTGTGAGCACATGTTACTGAAGATTTTGGTGAAATAGTTGTTTCACATCATCGGATTTGCCGATCAAGGCGCCATATCCTTCTTTCTCAACTCCGCAATGGCATCCTCAGTTTTGGACAAATGTCCAAGACCCATGCCTTTCAAAATGTGATCTGCCTTGGTGAACTGGATATTAGTGTATGTCGTAATTTCTACTCGGTTGCCCCAGGGGTCGAGAAAATCCAAGAATTGACCATCCAAGAACTTAATTCCCATATTCTCAAGCGTTTCACGAGCTAATTCTTTGTCATCCACAGCTATTCCAAAGTGGCGACGTTCGTCAGGGGCTTGATTGCGGCCTAATATGAAGTTGATAAATTGATCTCCGAAATAGACAAATGCAGCAGTTTCGCTGCGCCTGCTAATTTCGAAATCAATGAAGCTACTGTAGAAATCTAGTGCTTCATCAATATCTCCAACTTCGAGGGCAATATGATTTATGCCGACAGCCTTGGCTTTTTTATTATCCTGACTTGATACCATCAGAACCTCTTGAAAGTGTCTTAGTTACCACGGGTGTTCCCAGTGAACAATGTACCCTTTTTATTATCCATCATGCTGCAAGTAACGTTGATAATAATCCCCACTCTTTATACTCTTTTAAAAAAGTATTTTTGAACATATTAACTGGTTTGTGATTTTAAAAGTTTGGTTAATTCCTTCACTTCTTGACGGAGTTGAGAAATATCAGCGCGAATTTCTTTAGACTGCAAAGAACCTTCACCCAATTCAATTGCATCATTTACATTTTCTTTTAGGCTTTGCGTTTGCATTGCATCGACGATTATGCCGATGAACAAGTTAAGTACGGCAAAGCTCGTGACCAAGATAAACGGCACAAAAAATACCCAGGCCCAGCTAAAACTATCCATGATAGGTCGCACGATACCCATTGACCAACTTTCTAAAGTCATGATTTGGAACAACGTGAACATTGATCGGCCAATGTTTCCAAACCACTGTTCAAATTCATTTCCAAAAAAATTAGTACTTAAAACGGCGCTAACATAAAATATTAAAATAATAATAGAACCAACAGATAAGATGCCAGGAATTGCTACAAATAGAGCCTGTATAACCTTTCGCATTGATGGGATTACCGAAAGAAGACGCATTGCCCTAAAGATGCGCAGTGTTCTAAGAACAGAAAGGGGGCCTGAACTCGGAATAAGGGCAATGCCTATGATTACGAAGTCAAATATATTCCAGCCATTTTTAAAGAAAGATAATCGTCGGTGTAAGAGTTTGATAAGAATTTCTACCGAAAAAATTGCCAAAATCAGTGAGTCTAATATGGATAGAATTTTTTCGTAGCCTTGGATAATATCTTCCTCGGTTTCGAGACCTAACGTTACAGCATTTAGAACTATCAGTGCCGTGATCGAATTCTGCGCTAAACGGCTTTCGACAAAGAGACCCAACTTCTCCATCCATTTAACCGATTGATTTTGGTGAACACTGTTCTCTGGCATACCTTCCTCTTTGCTTGAAGTTGTGAAGTTCAGTATTTTTTTGCTACTAGAGGTACCTTGGTTACAAACTTCTTAGACCTCATCATTTTTAATTTTAGCATGTATAAAACACAGCTTATTTCCATCTAAATCCCTGATGTATGCGGCATAGTATTGACTGTGGTGATGTCGTTCCCCAGGCTTGCCGTCATCGGTTGCCCCAAGCTCTATAGCTTTGGCGTAAAGTTGATCAACTCCTTCTTTTGAGCCACCTTTAAACGCTATCATGTTGCCATTTCCTGGGTTTTGAGGTTGACCATTAAAAGGAGTGCAAACCGCTACTTTGGGTAACTCTGGATTATTACCATACATGCGCATTTCGGGAGTAGACCATAGTTCCTTAGCTCCTATAACACCAAGAAGCTCATCATAAAACTGAGTGGCGCGATCTAAATCGGTAACGCCTATTGTAACATGATTTAACATAGTCATTTGTTGGTATGCATTAACCTTTGAGTTGTCATATATCTGGTGATTATCGATAATAAAACAAGCCGTATATTTAAAGCGTTATTTTGGGTCGGCTGAAGGATTGATTATGACCATAATTTCAGTTGAAGGATTTATAGATACTCACGTGCATACCGGACCGGCCCCATTTCAGCGGATTGGTGATACAATAGACGTGGCAAGATGGTGTAAGGGCTCAAAAATGGCTGCAATCATCGTAAAAAGCCATTTTGAATCCACCATTACCAAAGTCTATCACGCTAGAAAAGAAATTCCGGGTTTTGATCTATTTGCTGGCATTGCGCTCAATAGAGGTGTGGGTGGCGTTAATCCAGCCGCAGTGGAGCAGGCCTTAAAACAGAATGCAAAAATAGTTTGGATGCCTACAATTGATGCAGAAAACCACGTGCGCATTTTCGGAGAGGCCGGTGCCTTCGGCAATATTGGTTCTGGTAGCTATAAGAATAGGTCGTCACGAGAATTATTCAAACCCTACACGGTGACCAGCGGTAAAGGCCTCTCTGCGGATGCAAAGAGCGTTATAGATCTTATAGTGGATTTTGATGCTATCCTTGCGACCGGGCATTTAAGCGAAAAGGAGATATTTTTGGTTGTAGACTATGCCGTAGGCAAGGGACTCAAAAAGATTATTGTTACGCATCCGGAGATGCAATGTCCTAATTTATCAATTCAAAGCCAGATTGAATTGGCCAATCAGAACTGTCTGATGGAGTACTGTGCTGTAAACTGTATGCCCATGTTCCAAAGCGTAACTTCGGATCAAATGAAGGATGCGATAGTTGCAGTTGGTGCCGACAGGTCGATAATCGCTACAGACTCCGGCCAGCCGTTTAGCCCCAAAACACCTGACATGTTTAGAATGTTTGCTCAGGTTTTACATGAGAAAGGAATTCCTTTGGAGGATATCGCCACCATGGCCATCAAGAATCCAGCAAGGCTTCTCGGGATTAAACCAAAGTTGGATAAGGTCCAACTAGCTGAAGAATTGTTTGGTGTAGCTCAAAATCATCCTCATTCAGAATAGTAAATTTTGATGACCCCATTTTTTTGCCTAATAGTTTTAATTTCGAGAGAGACCTGAAAAATGAACATGAGAAGTAAAGAGCAATATATAGGTCGTACACGCAGCCTCCAACGGGCTTGGATCAAAGGAGCTGGTTTAACTGATGAGGAACTCCAGCGACCATTAATTGCTGTTGCAAATACCTATCAGGATTTTTCACCGGAGAATGTTCACTTGCGTCAAATAGGAGATGCCGTCAAGGCAGGCGTTAGAATGGCGGGTGGTACACCATGTGAATTTAACGCGTTCCACGTCACCGATAGTGAGGCGTTTGCCGCGTCTAGTATGCGTTATGTGTTGCCCAGTCGCGATATCGTTGCGGATCTAGTCGAGCTTATGGTTTTGGGGCATGGATTTGATGCTTTAGTATTAATTGCTTCAGGGGACAAGGTGTTGCCAGGTATGCTGATGGCGGCTGCGCGGTTAAATATTCCGACCATTTTATTATATGGGGGACCAACTAAATATGGCATTGCAGATGGGAAAAAGGTTTTTCTTGAAACCGTTTATGATGGCATTGGGGAAGTTGAACGCGGGCTAATTACAGACGATATTCTGGCAGATTATGAGGAAAACTTGTTTCCGTTTTCCGGAGCATGTGACACGGCAACCTCTGGAAATACCGCAGGTATTTATAGTGAAGCGTTAGGCATGGCTCTCCCGGGATCTGGAACTCTTCCGGCGGGAAGTAACTTTCAAGTCCGGGCCGCAAAACGGACGGGAATGCAGATTATGCAATTATTGGAGAAAAATATCCTTCCTTCAGATATTATGACTCCAGAGGCATTTGAAAATGCCATTCGTGTTGCGTTGTCTGTATCGGGTTCAACCAACATGGTCCTCCATTTAATTGCAATTGGTATCGAGATGGGTGTTGAAATCGACTTCGATACTTTTGACCGTTTAGGCCGAGATACTCCAACATTGGTTAAGCTAGCACCATCGGGTCCCCACGGTGTTACCGACCTTGATAGTGCCGGTGGCGTTCCGTCAGTCCTTAAGGCTCTTGGAGACCTTGTAAATTTGAAGGCAAAAACGGTAGCTGATCAAACAATCGGTGAAATTGTTGAGACCAGAAAGGTTTCCCTAAATTCTCAGGTTGTAAGTTCACGAGACAAGCCGGTTTCTGAACAAGGAGCGATATTTATATTAAAGGGTAGTTTAGCGCCTGACGGAGCTGTAGTGAAGGCGTCTGGAGTTAAACCTGAAATGTGGAGAATGAATGGTATAGCCAGGGTTTTCGAAGATGAAGAGGCGGCGATAGATGCTATTCGTGCTTCCGATATTGAGGAAAATACCGTTATTATCATTCGAAATGAGGGGCCCAAAGGCGGACCTGGCATGCGTGAAATGCTGGGGGCGACATCTGCACTGGTTGGAATGGGTTTGGATAGTACATGTGCACTTGTTACGGATGGGCGTTTTTCTGGCGCGACGCATGGTCCGGCCATAGGTTATGTGACACCCGAGGCCGCGCGTGGTGGTCCAATTGGACTTGTGAGGAATGGTGACAGAATAATATTGGACCTCGATAAACGCGTTCTCGACCTGGAAGTCGAGAATGAAGAAATGGAGCGCAGGCGAGGGGAGTACCAACCACCAGAGCCCCGGGTGAAAAGGGGGTATCTCAAACACTATGCGGATCAGGTAGCACCGGCGACAAGAGGTGCGGTCATGCCTCGTTGAATCTCTCTACCGGACATCATGATAAAAAAATCTTATACTCCCACAGTCATATAGCGTGTTGATAGAATATGGCGGTTGTACTTTTTAAAAGCCAAACTGATGATCCAACATTGTGGAACACAGAGTTGTCGCGTTATCTGGTACACCTTGATTTTAGAGTTTGGCCAGCTGTCGGAGATCCTCAGGAAGTTGAATACCTTTTAATTTGGGGGGAGCTAGGCGACCTATTGGAGACGCTGCCAAACGTCAAGGCGATACTATCCCTGGGCGCAGGAGTTGATCATCTCGGTGATCTGAACAAAATCCGAAATAATATTTCTGTAATTCGGTTAGTTGATGATGATCTAACTCGGGGAATGAGCGAGTACGTGATATTCAATGTTTTGAGATTTCACCGTCTTGATCAACTTTATCGCGAACAACAATCGCAGAGAATTTGGCAAGAACATCCGCCAGTAGCGTCTTCGGAAATCAGGGTGGGGATCATGGGTCTTGGCATCCTTGGCAAAGACGCCGCAAAGAAGTTGAGCTCACTGGATTATAACGTTTTAGGGTGGTCCCGCGAGCCAAAATCATTCGATTTTTGTTCTGTTTTTCATGGCAAGGAAGGCTTTAATGATTTTCTTGAACAGACGAATATTTTAATTTGCCTTCTTCCCTTAACGGCCGAAACGGATGGGATTTTATGTGCTAAAACATTTTCGAAATTACCGGTAAATTCTTATTTAGTGAATGCGGCAAGAGGTCAGCATCTTATCAATGCAGACTTACTCGATGCCCTGTCATCCGGGCAGCTCCTGGGTGCGGCGATTGACGTCTTCCCAGAAGAACCGCTTTCAACATCTCACCCTTTTTGGGGTAATACTAAAATAATGATGACACCACATGTTGCCAGCAAAACAAATTACAAAACAGCGGCAAAATGTATAGCAAGAAATATTAATAACTGGGAACGAGGGGGAAACCTGGAAGGTGTGGTTAATTCATCTCGTGGATATTAGTATTCGTTTGCCGCCTCATTAGCTTTTGGGGTACTTAACGTTATACCCTTTCTAATATAACTTTCAGCCGTTCGTCGCTAGGGTCCATCAACATTCGTATAGCACTATTAAGTTCTGTGTATGGGAACGTATGCGTAATAAGAGTGCTTAAATCCACCTTACCCCGGCTAACCAGTTCGATACACTCCGTGAAGTCTCGACCCTTCGCGGCACGGACATTTGAGATTTTTAACTCTTTGAAATAGAAATCATAAAAAGGCAATTCTACTTTTTCTGAAGGATAAACTCCATATGGTACGATTTTACCTCCAGGTCGCGCCAACGCTATAGCCTCCCCTAACAGAGGTAAATACCCCACACATTCGATCACAATATCGGCGCCCACTCCATCGGTAATATCCAGAACGGCTTTTTGGGCTTCATCACCATGGGCAAAGGCGTAGTCAGCCCCCAAAGAAAGGGCAACACTCCGTTTGTAGGGGTTTCTTGAGATACCAATGACCGTCTTGGCAAACCGTGTCTTAGCCAATTGGACATGCATTAACCCTGTTACACCCAAACCTGAGACTACGACGGTGTCACCACGCCCAACTTCACCTACATCCTGGGCATGGAGCACTGTGGTAAGCACTTGCACGGCGGCCCCGGTTTTACTGTCGAGTTTGTCAGGCAGAACATAAATTTGAGAAGTTTTAGCTATGCAGTAATCTGCAAACCCTCCGTTAATTTCTCTTCCCATCAGTACACCATAGGGACATAAGTGAGTATCGTTCCGCAGACAGTAAAAACATTTACCACAAAAAAGAACGGGGTCTACAAGTACCCGGGTCCCAGGTTTAGTGGTAGGAGACGTATCACCATCTACAACTTCACCTACAATTTCGTGGCCCATTATAACCGGATAAATTGCCGGCATCTTACCTTCGTATATTTTTGTATCTGAACCGCAGATGCCAGCGTGAGTTGTTCGAATTAGGACCTGTCCTTCTTCTGGTCGTGGGTCATCAATGGTTCTTAATGCAAGTTTGTTTGGCCGTTCAAGCACCATCGCTTTCATCTTGATTTACCCTCAATTAAACGCCTGCAATTTGTAAACTAAATATCTTCAATTTGTTCAGCTAATCGCTTTTGATTTCAGGAACTCGGCTATAACGTCTGTGTTAGGCTCTCAGTGCAATTCTTGTGCGTAGGTGGCAGGAGAAAAGAACTTGCAGAATTCAGTGTCAGGGATTAATCAACGCGCAAATTTTAAGCATCTTTTCCATTTTACATCAATTCATAACTGTTACCATTATGTTGCAAAATGTCCGATCCATTGCACCTCTACTACTGGGAATTGCTTTATTGATGCTCGGTAACGGGTCATTACCCACCGTATTGTCTTTACGACTGACAACAGCAGGAGAACCGGTTTGGTTAACTGGTTTTATCATGTCCCAGTACTACACTGGCTTTGTCCTGGGTACGGTATTCGGACACAAGTTGATTTTTACTGTTGGGCATATCCGTGCTTTTGCCGCCTTTGGAACGGTTATGTCTGCCGCTACTTTGGTCCATAGTTTTATAATAGATCCTTGGGTGTGGGCGCTGCTTAGATTTTTGGTTGGTGGGTGTGCGGTGGGCATGTTTATTTGTGTTGAAAGTTGGCTCAATACTGAAACTGAAAATAGAAACCGCGGCCAAATTTTCTCTCTATACACTCTTACCGTCTACCTATTTAGTGGAGTTGGGCAATTTCTCATTCAAATTCCTGACGGGACAGGTTTTGCACTTTTTGTATTAATATCAATTTTGATGTCACTATCCATCATACCGGTCGTCCTGACACGTGTGACACCACCCACTTTACAGAATATTGAGCGGTTTGATTTTGTGCGGCTCTGGCAAATCTCACCGACCGGTATGGCTGTATCGTTCATCTCGGGTTCAATCTTAGGAGCATTTTATGCCCTGGGGCCGGTATTCGGGCAGTTCTCTGGTCTAGATCTCCCGAATATTTCATTATTTATGGGTGTCGTAATGATCGGGGGGATGGCGATACAGTGGCCCATAGGAAAAGTTTCCGACGGCCGGGACCGTCGTAAGGTTTTGCTTTATACGACCTTTGTTTTAGCCTGCATCAGTTTCCTACTTGGAATATCAATGATTACGGGTTGGTTAATGATTGGACTTGCAGTAATTTTTGCTGGTTTGAGTAGCGCTTTATATCCTCTAGCTGCAGCCTATACCAACGACTATCTGGAGGCGGCAGATGTAGTGCCAGCATCTGGAGGTTTGGTCATGTCATTTGGAATAGGTGCAATTTTGGGACCTCTGATGGCAGCTTTAGCGATAGCACAATTTGGGGGCGGTGGGTTATTTATGTTTTGTGCCGCCGCAAGTTTAGTGGCGGTATGTCTAATTATTTGGCGTATGCGCCAGAGGGAGATCCCGGACATCGAGGACCAGGTGGATTTTTTGTTAATGCCACGTACTTCATCAGTTATCGCTCAACTGGATCCCCGCGGAAAGCCTATCGGTGATGATGAGTGATTACGGTGAAGTGATAAATATAAAAGACGTTTGAACGAAAAAAGTTTGATGAATTTGGTGAGCAACTGGAGGCGTTTGCGCGAAGAACGATTTTGGGTTAACCAATTTTATCCCTGCTATCACGGACGCTTATCTCTCGCTTATTGTGTATTTTTTATTCCATTGATCACGCGTATACTCATTAGGGGTATTTATACGTCTCGCGCTTTGAATTTGACAAAGTCACCATCTTAAGGATGTAGAGTGTCGCTACAGCTGCGGCGAAATGCTTTAGCGTATGCCCGCTGACAAATCTACCCAGCAGATTGAAAACCTCTCCGTCAAAATGTTCCAGCAGTTTTGCACATGCATACCACATAAACGCCCACCAAATCGGAGGGGTCAAAGTGTATCGATAGCTAGGGTAAAGCCAGATGATTAGTGGTATGGCTATCAAGGGCAAAAACTGGACTATACCGTAGAACCGTAAGTCCCCCAAACCACTGGCTTCCGTCTGTTGCCAGTAGATCAAACTATACAGACCGGCGATTATCAGAATGGGTAACAAAAAATAAATCGCAATATTTCTATTAATCCGATCCGAAATTACTGCTGCAAAAAATGACATAAAAGCGGTGGTTATGGGCAAGCGATCCCAGAAAAGAGAAGCGTTCGCAGGTGTCCAGTGATAATAGGAGGATCCAAAACCCACAAAGATAATACTTACAAAAAATACGATGTAAGGAAACCGATCTAAAGAGTTATCAAAATAACCACCTCGAATAATCTTCACTAATCCCAAACATCCTACGGCGAAGAAAGCAACATTAGATGTTACGTTGGCGAAATTAGGGATTTCCAACCATGGACGCGTATCGGCAAAGTCGTGATAGCTTTCCCATTGGGGGATGGGGGGGACATAAAGGAGTACCAAGAATAAAAGTACGAAGAAAACAATTAAAATAATCAGTTTATTTAAGTTTGAGATTTCCAATGTTATTACCTTTTAACATATCCAAGATTAACCTTGCTTTTTAAAAGGGTATATTTGCCAAGTTCTTAAAATGATTATAATTGTAAACACAGATGCCGGTCCATGGAATTCTATGGGAGTTAAAAGGCATGATCCTGCAAGAATGAGGCGTATTGCGATAGAAGCAAAATTAAGTCGATTGCGATCGTAACCGCTTAGGGCAGTACTTATTAGATATATAGTTAAAGTTAGTCTCAAAATAATAGATATGAAACTCAGCAGGTCAAAGTTCTCCACCAATAACAATGTCGGATAGTAAGCAAAGGCAAATGGAATAATGAATTTTGCAGCACCAATCCTTAGTGCCATAAAGGCTGTCAATATTGGGTTGGCTCCGGCGATGGGTGCCGCAACGTAAGCCGCTATCGCCACCGGGGGCGTCAATGAAGAGGCGACCCCATAATAAAATACAAACAGATGGACGACTAATGTGCTCAACCCCAGCAACTTAATAGCCGGCCCCATAATCAGAACAATGATCAAATAAGCCGGAAGGGTGGGCATACCCATCCCTAAAATAAGAGCACCGGTCATTGCGACCAGGAGAGAAAGGAACAACTGCTGATCCCCAATATTTTCGACCAGTCCAGCAAATTTAAGCCCGAGGCCGGTTGTATCCATTACTCCAACGACAATCTCTATGGCAGCGACGGAGATCATAAGTTCAGCGGCATTTACCCCGCCAGACATCAACCCGCGAATAAGCCGGTATGGATCTTTGCGAACCTCTGGATTTAAAAAACTACAAATTAAAAGAACAACGAGTGCAAAAAACCCCGCCATTGCCGGTGAGAAACCTGCAACGAGACCGATGATTACAGATAAAATTGGAGCCACAAACATTATAGCATTGATCTTATCTTGTGGTGTTATTTTGTAAGCTTCTAGATCTGTTATCGGTTCAATACCCTGTTTCCGTGCTTCGACCGTGACGCCCAGAAATAAACTTATGTAATAGAATAGTGCCGGTAAGAGTGCTGCAGTGATTAAAAAGAGGTACGGTATGCCAGCTAAATCTGCCATCACCAAAGCGGCCGCCCCCATAATGGGCGGCATTATTTGACCGCCACATGAAGCAGTAGCTTCAACACCCGCTGAGAATTCTGGTGAAAATCCTCTCTTCTTGATAATGGGGATAGTAAACGTTCCCGTACCGACTATGTTGGCCACAGGGCTTCCAGACATTGTACCAAAGAAACCGGAAGCCAAAATTGCAGCGTGTGCCGGCCCACCCCGGGTTTTTTGTGTTAAACGGAAGGCATATTTTAATAAAGTCTGTCCGGCGCCCGTACTTTCAAGTAAGACACCGAATAGGACAAAAATCAGAACTACATTGATAACGATATTGGTAATTGAACCGAAAACCCCTTTATTGAGGTTAAACCATAGGTTTTCAGCTAGCTGTTCAAATGAAAATCCCGAATGTCTTAAGACCCCGGGTAAATCCTGACCCCACAAAATATATACGATACTACAAATCGCAACGGTAAATAGTGTCCTCCCCCAAACCCGCCGTGTTAATTCTACAATGACCAATAGACCTAACAAACAGGCTACTATATCAATATCAAGTATATCATAGAGATCATCCGCCATAACCCTCTGGACAACCATGAACCTGTAGGTGGAGAACACCGCTGCACCCAGCAAAAATATGTCGAATAATAATGATAAACCAAGGAAACGATTTTGGTTTTTCTTTAGTATTCTTTCTGAACCCAATTTACATAGGACTATAAATATAGAGGCGATATAAATTCCACCTCTCTGCTCGATCGGATAAAACAAACCGAACCCGGTGGAATAAATGACAACACCAGCAAAACAAATTGAGACGTAAGAAGCTAGTTTAAGGTACGTACTACTAATCTTTTCGTGAGTATTTATAGCCCCGTTTAAAAAGTTGTACATCAATTAGCATTCATGAGAGAAATAAAGCTCTCCCCCGCACTCAAAATAATCCGGGGGAGATAAAAAAAGTTTTCTATTTTGCTTCTGGTGGGACTGCTACTGCAGGGATATTAAACCCAGCTTCCTTGTAGTATTTATACGCTCCAATATGAAGCGGGCCGTTTACGGCGGAAAATGCAGTATTTTTGTTCAAGTCTTCCATAAATACTGCCGTAGCCTGCACTTCTTTAAGGTTTTCCCAAAACGATTTTGTGGCTTTGTAGACCACATCTTCCGGGACCATAGATTGAGTACCTACAAATAGATAATACCCAAGTTGCGTAACGGGCTTGGTATTTTTTTGCCCTCTGTAAGAATTTGGTTGAACCTCGGTTAACATGTAATCAGGTTCGTTAAGCAGTTCCCCTATTGCTTTGCTTTTGAGGGCCTTCTCAGGCAACGTAATCAATCTGAATGTATTGGTTAAACCAAACTGCTCTATTAGAGCGGACCCCAATTGAATGGGACGAACCAGGACATCAATTTTTTTATCCTTCATAGCCTGAATTCCTTCACCCCAATTTAATATCACTCCTTGATAATCCTTTCCGGCCTCATAACCTGATCCGGCTTTAATTTGGACTTTGGCTTCCCACGTGGCCCCCCCAGCCGGAGGTCCAAGAAATATTTTTTTTCCCTTGAAATCGTTAAAACTTCGAATTCCAGAATTATCATATACCAGGAAATGTGTCAGGCCAGCGGGGTAAGAGAATATGTATCGTATTTTTTTTGCAACTTCCGGCGCATCCTTCTTTTTTTTGTACATTCCGATACGTCTTTTCATGGCTTTGTAAAAGAATGGAACGCCGGTATAAAACTGGATTTTCCCTTTACCGGCCTGGTACGTTGAAACGGTTAGAGTTTTGCTGGCATTAATCTGAATGTTTACACCACTTCGTTTAGCCATTTTGGCATAGGTAACCATCATACTGTGGGCTGAACCACCAGGGGCGCCGGTATCTGCCTTATATATTGTTTGAGCGTAAGATGGAGCTGCTGCAACATTTACTCCTGCTAGAATTAGGAGCGTCGCCACAATTTGAGAGTGTTTTTCTAATTTCATAAATACCTCCCTGAGTTACAAAAAATCGTGAACTAATGGCTGTTCATCTACGTAAGTGTAGGAAAAGTAATTTTGAACAGCAACATTATTAAATTTCAGTGGAAAAATATAACTTTCGTAGAGAAGGAGAAATTAATGAAAAACTTTGTATACAAATCGTGGAATGGGGTAATGAATTCCAACCACAATCCCCTTAGGCATATCCCAGATGAAAATGTACGACATTGGATCATGCAAATACTTGCTTGGATGTGGTGTGTTATGTTTTCATTGTGGATGGGTAGTATGTGGGTATTTGGTATTTCTGCCGTTGCTCATGTATTCATTCTCGCGGCAATCGTTATTACAGTAACGACATTTGAAACGGCAAAAAGAAAACCAAAAGTCTTTTTAAAGAAAGGCAATTGAGGAGTGGCAGAACCTTTTAGCGGCGGTTAGTTTTGTAGTGAAAGCTACCGATAATTCCAGTTTGAAGGATCGATTTTAGTCAAAGAACACACCACAGCGTCCAAAGTGTCATCGACGACGTTGGAAGCACATCTATAGTGTATTCTTGAGTTCAACTAATCGCTAAGGCAACTGATAGTAGTAAGCTAGTGTAGCAACGCCACCTGCTATCACAATCAACCCAACGAGAAGCTGAAGCATACTCTTCAATATATTAACCACCTCCTTTCATTTATAAATAGAAAAAGGTAGGCGCGGTATGTCTACATAGGGTGGTACCAGTTAATGGAATTGACCAATTCGGTATATACTAAGCCGCAACGAGTACACGTGACCTCTCGCTTTTGGCCTTCTTCAATCGTCTCGTGGTCTTCAATGATATCAGAATTATCGTCAGCAATTGCTGGCTCACCGCTATGGAGCCCTATTTTGCAAAGAAACACTCCAAGGCCCATTTGCTCCTCCGAACGCTAACTCGACACAATTATATTACCAGAATTCTTTCCCAAATTCCATATTATTTTAAAATCATTTAATAAATTTGCCAAAAATTAGGCGGAAATAATGCACTAATTTCCCCGTGGTGTTTGCTTGTTTTCTATCTGATGCGTCAATTTTATTTGTGGTAAAGGAATTAAATCCACGTGTTTTTATAAATTAAATCCCCTTAAAATTTTGCCGAGTATTGACTTGTTGCGCTATAATGAACCCATCAACCCTTGGATTAGTTTATTGAAAAATATCTTAGTAATTGGTGGTGGATTTTCTGGTCTGGCTTCTGCCCTTGGAGCCGCGCGAAGGTTGGATGAATTGGGGGTCTCGAGCAATAACATTTCCATAACGATAATTAATTTAGATGGCTGGCACTCGATAAGAGTACGTAATTATGAACCCGATATCACCAATGCGCGTGTCTCGTTGGCAAAGATTTTATCGCCCCTAGGAATAAATCTGATTATTGGCGACGTAAGTGACGTTGACCTCAAACTCCATAGTGTGACCGTTTCGACACCAAAAGGCACCCAGACTCTCAAATATGACCGACTAATCCTTGCTCTTGGAAGTATTCTCAATAGGCCTCAAATTTGCGGTTTATTCGAGCATGGCTTTTCCATCGATACCTGGAATGAGGCCTCAGCTTTCGGCAAACATCTTGACGGACTGAAAAACCAACAGGAAGCGTCAGTTAAATCTGCTGTGCTTATAGTGGGTGCGGGCCTTACTGGCATCGAGCTTGCGTGTGAAATGCCCGAGCGTCTAAGGGCGTTGGGCATACGGAATGGTCATATAATTCTTGCGGATAGCAATTCACATGTCGGTGCAGATATGGGGGAAGAAGCTCAATCTATTATATTAGAAGCCCTTAGTTCTCTGGGAATTGAAGTACTTACTGATATTCAAATCTCATCCATTGATAACAACGGAGCAATTCTAAATGACGGTACTCGCATCGATGCAAAGACGGTCGTTTGGACAGCCGGGATGTCTGCAAATCCACTCGTTCTTGGTCTTCCGGTCAATCATGATGATCTGGGGCGCGTTATAGTTAATTCAGAAATGCAAGTAATAGATTGCGAGGATGCCTTTGCAGCTGGCGACATTGCGGCCGCGCCTCTCGGCGACGGACATTACAGCGTTATGTCCTGCCAACATGCGCGACCAATGGGTCGTTTTGCCGGACATAATGCTGTTAATCACCTCCTCGGAGATGAAATGTTAACCATGAAGATAGACGAATACTTAACGTGTCTTGATTTAGGTCCGTGGGGAGCTTTGAGGACTAAGGGCTGGGACCGCCAGGTTGTGGCGAGTGGGTTAGCTGTAAAGGCAATTAAAAGAAACATCAACTGTAAGCGGGTCTACCCGCCACAAACGGGGAACCCTCGAGATTTGCTGGATTTTGGAACTCCTGTGATACAGGCTCCTCCGCCTGATAATTTAAAATCTAGCTCTTCCTAAAACGCCCAACTTTTTGCCAGTATCCATATATGAAATTATTAATGTTAATATTAATTTTTTGGGGAGGAATAATAACAGTCGCTCATGGCGGGGCGTTTGTGCCCGTTAATCTGACAACGACCATGCGACCAGCCCTCGAAATAAATTTAGACAACCGCTACAAGGGGCGAATTCACAAGTGTGAGAATGAAGGTATCTCTGAGATTAGGGGTCTGAATTCGCCTTTTGAAGAGTTTTGGGCCTTTTTGCCTGATAATTGCACTTGGATTGAACTTGGCATATTGGAGCAAGTTAGAGGAACATTGCGGCGTGATAGTCGTGGCAGGTGCAAAGCGCCAAATACAATTTCCGGTATAAAAAAGGCTGACGTCATTGCCCTTATGAAAGAAGTTAAGTCTCTTACCCTTTTCCATCCTCATCCAACTAACAAGATATTGGTTGAGTACATTCAGGATACAACCAGCCTAAAAGAATTTTCTGATACCTGTATAAGTGAGGCACGTGTAGAGACGCTCGAAGCTGCACTTCCCAGTTTGTCTGATTTGGCTTCAATGTTTACATTTTCACGTTTGTTCTATCAAAACCAGGTCGATGGAAGGTTTGTTGAAAAACTTATTTCGGTATACGGGGTAACGGAATACGGTTTGACGCGTGAAGGGCTGAAAGATCTCCAAACCCCTAATTTTGAAAAACTCCGCCGTCAGGAAATGCGCAAATATTTCAGAATACGAAA
>JAOMCN010000017.1 GCA_028345065.1 Rhodospirillales bacterium | reverse complement strand
AATTTGTTATGGTTTCGGGCAATTCCAATAACTGTCGCCCCGGATTTTAAAAGATGCTCCGTTATGGCGCGGCCGATACCACTAGAACTACCGGTAACCAAAACATGTCTATCCCTCATCATTTAGCCCGACCTATCGCCTGCGCCTCCGGCGTGCATTGAAAAACAACTGTATCTGAAACAAATTTAGTAAAATTATTATGACAGAAATCTGCCATTTCTTCTTCAATCTCAGATTTATAGGCAACTATCCCATCTCTTTGGGGCAAAGGACCCGAAAATAGTTGCTCCTCTGGATATAGTTTAAAAATGTCTCGAAACATGGCTAGGGGAAACCTCAATGGACCATAGCTGACAGAATGAATCGCATAATTTGGCACTGTTGTAAAAACCTGGTCAAAAAGTTCTTGATAATGTGTTTTCCAATTTTTTCCATGAATGAGCGGATCAAATCTTGGTCCGACTTTCCAACCCTTTTCAGCCAGTATTTTCATCGCCTGTATACGCTTTTTAATTGGTGGAGCCTTGTGATCAAGAGCATTGGACATAACCTCTGGCATAAGGCTGAAAGCAATTACACAGTTATCGATGGGGGAAATTCTCTCAAATGGTTGTATTTGAATACTTTTCGTCCGAAACTCAATTAAAACTGAAGAGAATTTTTTAAATACCGGCAATATATGTGCCGCAAACCCTGTAATACTTTCAAGCGCTAATGAGTCACAATCGTAACCAGAAAAGAAGGTAAGACTTTCGTTCGGGTATCGCCAAATTAGATTGTCTATTTGTTTTACAAAACTCTCAAAATTTACAAAGAGGACATAATTTGCAGACGTATACATACCCTGTAAAAAACAATACCTGCAGTCATACAAACAATTAAACATATGGGCGAAATAAAAGTTTTTTCTACTACCAATACCAAATCCTTCAGGAGCTCGAAGGATGTGTCCTGCGTGTTTTCGGGCTAATATTAGAGCTGGTTTAAGTTTTTGCAGGCGAAAATTTTGGGAGCGTTTATTGAATACTTCACCATACCGCTCGATTGGTATATGACGCGCCTTATTGAACCGGCCCAATATGGATCGTGTTCTCGGGTGATCTCTCACGTCTTTTTCGATGTATATCGTGTCAATCAACTTTTACCCCAATCGACTTCGTGATTGTCTAACTTAATTGACAACTTTTGTATGATAGACTTAGCATCTTTACATTCGTCAACATAATGCATCAGTTCTTTGTTTTGAGCCGTCGCTTGCCATCGTCTTACAAGGTGCATCAACCGGTATTCTTGAGACTGACTGAAATGCCAATTTTTTTTGATTGCATAATACGCTACCGGTAACTCAAGGCGATCATATTCTTTCTTTGTTAGGATCTCCAATTTACCCACTAATTTAAAGATTTCACTTATACTATTAGAGACCAGATCACTGATCATTTTGCTTGTAAGTTTTTTAACATCTATATTTGGACCATCCGACACTATTTTTAACACCAAGACCAACTGTTGGCAGGACAAGCGACATGCTATTTCAAAGATAGCTGATCCTTCCATATCAAATAGTAGGTCGTTCCCATAATTGGTTTCAGGTTTATCAACCGTCATCAAACTACCTCGAACCGAATTCGATGATAATACGGGACCAGGATATCCACTGCGACCTGTCGATTTGTCCATAATTTTATCAACCAGATAAAGAGTGCCGTAGGTTCCCGCACCATGTCCTGCAATCCCTACGTTAACCCATCCTGCCCAAGGTGGCGCGCTACTCACTTGATGCAGATACATAGTTGCAGCCGCAGCGTGGACTCTACCAACTCCTGATATGGTTAACCAATGGCAATCGGCTACATCTTTGAAGATGGGGTACGGCCCACTGATGGCAATCCGGGTCATCTGATATTTCTTGCGGATGGCAATTGACTCAGGTTCCAATGCGACGACCCAACGTATAGCAGTTCCCTTGCCCACGGAATAAATTATACCTGAAATTGGTTATGTTGATTAATAGTCTTTTCCCAATTCTCGAGTTTGCCCGAATACTCCTCAATAACTGCCTGATTGTTCCTCTTAATCGCACCGTTAATAAGGATATTGAGTTTGCTAACGAGGATTTTCTGGGCGGCAATTTTGTAAACTTGGTTCAAATGCCCTTCAAGTATAATTTTCTCAAGAGATTTAATTCGAAATCGATCCATGCCCCAATATCTCTTGGATAGCTGATCTTCATGACCGCCGTATTTGATCGTCAATGGTTGATCAACAAATAAAATGGGTTCCTGCGCGCTAACTCGTAACCACAGGTCATAGTCTTCACAGACAGGAAGGTCTTCATCAAATTGGCCAATATCTTGAAACAAACTTTTTTCAATGAGAGCACTACTGGGGGAAATACAGCATAATTTTAAACAGTCTTTGAATATATATCCGCCGCGTTTTTTGTGTTTCACTAACTGATTGACCCATTTTCCACGCTTATACCAGTGCTCATCTGTGTGTATGAGGCGATGCCCTGGGTTATTCTTATTTGCCTTCAGTTGTTCTTCAAGCTTTGACGGATGCCAAGTGTCGTCGGAATCGAGTAGTGCAATCCATACACCGCTTGCGAATAAAATACCCTTATTCCGGGCAGAACTAACACCCAGTTTGGCCTCTTGTATACGTATAACATCTGGGTATTTGGATTTAAGCATAGAGGATGTACCATCGGTGGATCCATTATCAACAACGATGATTTCATCCGGCAGCAGGGTTTGATTTAAAACAGAATCGAGTGTCCGAGGTAACAAATACCGTCTATCCAATGTCGGAATCACAACGGAAATGGATGGGAAGTTGGGGTTCTCGTTCATCAGTCCAAACATCAGATCCAAATGATCAATTTACAGCTGCGTTATCCGTCATTATGTCTGGGCAAAAGAAATTATATTTTATAGTAAATTTTATAAATAGGCATTACTAATTTCGAGGTGGATATTTATCTTTAACGTATTTATCAACAATCTCCTTAAATTGAGATGCAATATTATCTCCCCTCAACGTACTCTTCTTTCTGCCATCAATGAAAACGGGTGCTGCAGGTTGTTCTCCGGTACCGGGAAGGCTAATACCGATATTAGCGTGTTTACTCTCCCCTGGCCCATTTACTATGCACCCCATGACAGCTACCTGCATATTTTCGACACCAACATAACGTTTTCCCCACTCTGGCATCATGTGTCTCACATATCCTTGAATGTTATCCGCCAATTCTTGAAAAACAGTACTAGTTGTTCTGCCGCACCCAGGACATGCCGCTATCTGCGGGACAAAAGATCTTAATCCCATGGATTGGAGGATCTCCTGGGCAACAACTACTTCTCTCGTCCTATCTCCACCAGGCTCAGGTGTCAAAGAAACACGAATGGTGTCACCAATACCTTGCTGCAACAATACAGCAAGCGCTGCTGCAGAAGACACAATACCCTTTGATCCCATACCAGCTTCAGTCAAACCCAAATGGAGTGCATAATCGCACTTGGATGCTAGGTCCCAGTATACGGCAATCAAATCCTGTACGGCACTAACCTTACAAGACAAAACTATTTTCTCTGGTGGTAACCCTATTTGAACCGCCTCTTCCGCACTCTCAAGGGCGGAAGTTACTAAAGCCTCGTGAGTAACAATTCGAGCATCCCTGGGTTCTAGGCGCTTTGCATTTTCATCCATAAGACGCGCTAAAATATCTGCATCTAAGCTACCCCAATTAACCCCTATTCTTACCGCCTTCTGAAACTTAATCGCCTGCTCAATCATAATAGCAAATTGATTATTACGTTTCTCCTTAAAACCAACGTTACCTGGGTTGATACGATATTTTTCTAAAGCCTCGGCACATTCGGAATACTTCGTTAACAGTGTATGACCATTATAGTGAAAATCTCCAACGATGGGCGTATTGCAACCAAACTTCTCCAATTGATTTTTTATTTCTGGTACAGCTTTAGCCGCATCTTCTGTATTAACCGTGATACGGACAAGCTCAGACCCGGCGTTTGCTAATTCTAGGATTTGATCAACCGTGCTTTTGATATCGGACGTATCAGTATTTGTCATAGACTGGACAACAATTGGTGCATTCCCACCAATAATAGTGGGGCCAACGGCAACAGGTATGCTTTTTCTCCGTTCTATATTACCAATATTTAGGTTCATATTATTACCTTCCGAAAACGCTTTGGAGAAATATAGCAAAGCGAAGTGGACTTGCCATTAAAGATTTGTAATGATTCTCTATAACTATCATTGGTGACTGAGTTATTTAAAAAATCTAATGAGCGTAAATACCTATTTACCGGATATTGAAATCCCTTCTGGCAAAGATAAGGCTTACGAAAATTTCCCTGTTGGTTCCTTATTTGTCCCATCCCGCCTTCGACCACACGTCAATACGTTTTATAATTTTGCTAGAGCAATTGACGACATTGCGGACTCAAATTCGATTGAAGCACTGGAAAAAATTGAACGCTTAACTGGATTTGAAAATGCAATCTTAGGCAAGGATAAAACTTCGTCAGGGTATTCAAAGGCACATTCGATGCGCTTGAGCCTTCAGGAAACTGGCGTCACTAACCGACATTGCATTGAACTGATAAAAGCTTTTAAACAGGATGCCACTAAATTACGGTATGAGAACTGGGATGAATTGATTGATTACTGCCAAATGTCGGCAGCCCCTGTGGGGCGATACCTTTTGGACTTACATGGTGAGTCAAATAAGAAGTACCAAGCATCAGATGCGTTGTGCAACGCTCTCCAGGTCCTAAATCATCTTCAGGACTGTAAAGATGATTACGTAACCCTAAATCGAGTTTACCTGCCGCTAGACTGGATGAAGCATAACGGATTGGAGGTTGAGTGTTTAGATGCCCCCAAATCCAGACCGGAGCTTAAATCCTTAATCCATCGGGTTCTCGATTCTACGGCTGAACTAATTAATCTCGCACAATATTTGCCTATAGATCTTACGAACAAGAGACTCGCAATGGAAGCCGGAGCTATCCTCGGCGTTGCGTCCCGACTTGAACAAAAACTCAGGAGAAAAGACCCTTTGGCTGAATCGGTCAATTTATCTAGGACCCAATATGTGTTGGGTTGCCTTTTTGGTGCCACTAAAGCCCTGATCACAGGCTAATCACGGTTACTCTTCCGGAGCGTATAATTAGACATGGGAATTTTGCAACTAACAGTAATTTTATCCTTAATAATTTGGGTAATTTTAATTTTTTTTCGAGGAAATTTTTGGCTAGCCGATCAAATGGTAGAAACAGACAAAAGGCAATTAGAAATTTGGCCCTCAATTGCCGCGATAATTCCTGCCAGAAACGAGGAAAAATATATAGGTACGACATTACGATCCCTTATGGCACAAAATTATCCAGGCAAGATGGACTTTACAGTCGTTAACGACAACAGTACCGATAATACCGTTGAAGTAATTACACAAATTAAAGGCGAAAGAATTGTTATCTCGAATGGTTCTGACCTTCCTGAAGGATGGACAGGTAAACTTTGGGCGTTGGGCCAAGGTATTAATCTGTCAATTAAGAAGAACCCCTCTGTAGATTTCTATCTTTTTACCGACGCCGATATTGAACACTCCCAAGAAACTTTGAAAATTATGGTTACCAAGGCAGAAAGAGAAAACCTTCAACTTGTCTCTTTAATGGTTCTTTTGAATTGTCGTAATTTTTGGGAAATATTGTTAATTCCGGCTTTTGTATTCTTCTTCCAAAAACTTTACCCTTTCCAATGGATTAATAACCCCAAAAAGCCCACAGCGGGTGCGGCCGGAGGGTATATACTTGTCAGGCGTACCGCATTAGAGGCCGCCGGTGGGATTGACGCAGTTCATGGTGAGATAATTGATGACTGCGCGATTGGCCGTATGATTAAAAAAAATGGATCTATTTGGCTCGGATTGACAAGAAGCGTTAAAAGCCTGAGGACGCATACTCGGCTGTCAGAAATTTGGGAAATGGTTACTCGAACAGCATTCAATCAACTCAATTACTCTATTATTATTTTGCTCGTTACTACTATTGGAATGATCGTTATTTATTTAATACCGCCATTTGCTGTCGTTTGGGGATTGGTTTTCAACGATAATCTTTCACTTTCGTTAGGAGTTTTATGCTGGGTTATCATGGCCATAGCCTATTTACCGACCCTGCGCCTTTATCAGAGACCATTTTGGGAATCCCTAATTTTGCCAGTAGCCGCGTTTCTATATTCTTTAATGGTTGTCGACTCGGCCCAACGACATTGGACAAAACGGTATCCCTCGTGGAAGGGACGTAAATATCCGTAATAAATCATGAATTATTAATAGATATGGTCACAAACAATAACGTAGACGATGCACACTCAGTAGATCAATTTATTAAATCTCGCGTTAAGCAATCGGGAAGTTCATTCTTTTGGGCGATGCGATTGATGTCGCCACAGAAACGTAATGCAATCTATTCGGTTTATGCTTTTTGTCGAGAAGTTGACGATATTGCTGACGGTGACGCACCAGAATTTCAAAAACGCAATGAATTAAGTAATTGGCGTACTGAAATCGAAAGTGTTTATCAGGCAAAACCAAGTACGCTTTTAGGCCAATCCTTATTGCCTGCCGTCAATTCCTATAAACTGGTCAAACAAGACTTTATGGATCTCCTTGACGGCATGGAAATGGATATTGGCAATTCTCTTCAAATTCCTGATTTGCCCGAACTTTGGATCTATTGTGATCGGGTGGCGTGTTCTGTTGGCCGCTTATCCAATAGCATATTCGAGTTGGACCGTGAAACGGGTAATAAATTGGCTAAATCTCTTGGAACTGCGCTTCAACTCACAAATATTTTAAGAGACGTCCATGAGGATTATACGAGAGGACATATTTACTTACCTAAAAGCTTACTTATTGAGCATGGGATCAATCCGAATGAAATTAATATTGATATTGATCACCCTGCGGTATCTGAAACCTGCAAGGTGATTGCCGAAAATGCCCGTGATGGGTTTAACCAATCTGCTCGTCTCCTTGCCAGTTGCGAACCAAGAAAAGTTCGGCCTGCACGAATTATGATGACGCTATACCAGCGGTTATTTGAAAAGCTTTGTGATAGGGGTTGGGTGGATCTCAAATCTAAGGTAAGCCTCTCAACCCGAGAAAAAATTTATCTAATCGCAAAATCTACCTATTTCGTTTAATTTAGGGTTATTCGATATCTTGACACCAAGTAACAACCGGGCGAAAAATTATTGTAAGCTTAGATACAATTTTCCAAACGACAATTTTGCGAATATTCGAGTGATTAATTGAGTTTTTGGTGATTAAAAATTTTCCAATGGAAACTGACACCTTAACTGTTGAGGCTCTTGATGCCACTATTGAGAATGCGCTTGGGTTGCTTTTGTCTAGGCAGCATAACGATGGTTACTGGGCATTCGAACTTGAAACAGATACCACTATTACAGCCGAATATATCCTTTTAAATCATTTTTTGAATGAAATTGACAATGACTTGGAAGGTAAGCTCGCAATTTACATTAGACGGAACCAAAACGAAGACGGCGGCTGGCCTCTATACAAAGGAGGTGAATTCAATATTAGCGCATCTGTCAAAGCCTACTTTGCATTAAAAATTGTCGGCGATAGAGTAGACATGCCGCATATGCGATCCGCAAGGGACGCCATCTTAGCGCATGGCGGTGCAGTCAATAGCAATGTATTTACACGAATTACTCTGGCACTTTTTAGGCAAATCCCATGGCGCGCGGTTCCCATCACTCGAATAGAAATTATGTTTGCCCCCAAGTGGTTCCCAATCCATATAAATAAGGTGTCTTACTGGACCAGAACGGTAACGATACCCTTACTGATCCTAACTGCCCAAAAGCCTGCCGCACAAAATCCTAGAGGGGTTAACATAGATGAGCTATTTCATAAGCCACCCTACCGTGAGAACTATAAGTTAACGAACCCGACCGGAAAATGGCTTGGTAGTGTAATGTTAGTCTTGGATAGGCTTTTCAGGCCTCTTGAACCTCTAATCCCGCAACTTATTACCCAAAAAGCCATCGCATTAGCTCTAAAATTTATGGAAGTCCGCTTAAATGATGAAGATGGTTTAGGGGGTATTTTCCCGGCAATTGCAAACTCTCTTATGGTATTTGATTGTCTAGGATATGAAAAAGGTGATCCACGCGTGGTTTCTGCACGCGAGGCTATCGATAACTTGATCGTCATAAAAGACGATGAGGCGTACTGCCAACCCTGCTTATCCCCTGTGTGGGATACGGGTCTGTCAGCACACGCCGTTCTTGAGGCACATATAAAAAAAACAGACTTACTGGACCAATCATTCGAGTGGCTAAAAAAACTACAGATACTCGATCAGATTGGTGATTGGGCACACCGGCGAAAAAATTTGAGACCTGGGGGATGGGCCTTCCAATACCGAAATGACTTCTATCCAGATGTAGATGATACTGCCGTGGTAGCAATGGCTCTTCATCGGCAAGACCCTAGAAAAAATGCTAAATCCATTAAACGTGCAGAAGAATGGATCATTGGTATGCAAAGTTCCAATGGCGGGTGGGCAGCATTCGACGTAGAAAATGAACATTATTTACTAGAAAACATGCCATTTGCTGACCATGGTGCTCTCCTCGATCCCCCCACTTCCGATGTAACGGCAAGATGTGTCAGTCTCTTAGGGCAAATTGGTCACGGAATGGACCATGAGGCTATAAAAAAGGGGATCTCCTACTTAAAGCGTGAACAGGAGAAGGATGGCTCCTGGTTCGGCAGGTGGGGGACTAACTATATTTACGGCACTTGGTCTGTTCTCTCCGCACTCAACGTGATCGGCGAGGACATGTCCTCTCCTTATATTAGGCGAGCGGTAAACTGGCTCAAATCACGGCAGCGAGAAGACGGTGGCTGGGGCGAAGACTGTGCAACCTATTGGGAACACCGAAAAAACACTGCCAAGGCTTCCATGCCATCGCAAACTGCATGGGCTGTTCTCGGCTTGATAGCAAGTGGTGAGGTTAACAGCGAGGCCGTTGCCAAGGGGGTTGATTACCTAATTAATCAGAATGACAAAAATACAGGCTGGGAAGATGAATTTTTTAATGCAGTTGGGTTTCCGCGTGTATTTTATCTAAAGTATCACGGTTATAGCCTGTATTTTCCACTCCTTGCACTTGCGAGATATAAGAGGATGAAACCATCAAATATTCAATCCCCTAAATTTGGCATCTAATTGTCATCTATAGGGATCATTACGGCGTTGAAGAGTGAAGCAAATTGTCTCGGAAAGCTCACAAAAAAGAAAGATGTTTTACACATCGTTTCAGGTATTGGTCCAACTGCGGCAAGTAGGGCTGCAAAGGAACTTTGTAGCAAAGGCTGTAGTGGACTGATTAGTTTCGGGTATGCGGGTGCTTTAAATTCATCATATCGGTCAGGTGTTTTAGCAATCGGCCATTCAGTAAGTAATGGATACAACAAATTTGAAATTTATTCTGATTGGCTAACTGATTTTATAAATATAGTAAAAAATGATAATAGGCTCCCAATGCACATGACTGCTTTTCTCTCTTTACCTGCCCCGCTCAACAATAAACTGCAAAAAGTTAGTCATGCTCAGAACGGCAGTTGGGATGCAGTAGAAATGGAAGGTTACGCTATCGCTGAAGTGGCAGTCAAACACCGGATACCACTTTTGGTGATTAGGGCAATACTAGACGAATTAGATACTATGATACCAGAGGGCGCCGCCAATACTATTGATGCCAAAGGCCAACAAAAAACGTTAGCAACGTTCTATGAACTGGTGAAAAAACCCTCGGACTTGAGAAAGTACCTAGAGTTGGCGGCAGCCAAGTCAAAAGC
The DNA here is from genome assembly GCA_028345065.1 of Rhodospirillales bacterium. Lineage (GTDB taxonomy): Bacteria > Pseudomonadota > Alphaproteobacteria > Rhodospirillales > UBA2165. Next base: position 30,898 of record JAOMCN010000017.1, on the reverse strand, counting down.
TGATAAAACTTTAAGCCGCGTGGCTGCGCTCATTTCCCGTGTTAATCTGCCGTAATTCTTCCTTGTTCAAGGCATCTTCAATGACGTCTTCAAACATATATTCGGCTTGCCGTTGACTCTCTAGCGGTATTTCGGGTGCCATTGTCTTTTCCGTGTTGACACCAAATAAGGCTGTTTTCAGAGCTTTGAGCGGATGATTAAGCGTATCTAAAACAGCTGTAGGTTCATAACCGCAATGCACCATACAATCTGCACATTTTTCGTAATTACCGGTTCCATAACTGTTCCAATCGGTTTCTTCCATAAGCGATCGGAAACTAGACGCATACCCTTCGGCTAATAAATAACACGGCCTTTGCCAACCAAATACATTTCTCGTCGGATTCCCCCAGGGGGTGCATTTGTAGGATTGGTTCCCCGCCAAGAAGTCCAAAAATAAACTAGACTGACTAAATCGCCACTTTCGGCCTTTCCCAAACCTAAAAACATCCCGAAATAAGTTCTTAGTTTTTTCTCGATTTAAAAAATGTTCTTGGTCAGGCGCTCTTTCATAGGCATAACCAGGCGAAACAGTGATACCCTCAACTTCCAAATTCTGGGATGCAAAATCAAAAAACCTAGCTATTTCTGAAGCTGGCGTTTGATCAAATAATGTGCAGTTGAGATTAACGCGAAACCCAAGCGCCTTGGCCTTCCTGATTGCAGATACGGCCTTTTTAAATACTCCATCTTGGGCAACAGCTTTATCGTGCTCGTCCTCAAGACCATCCAAATGAACCGAAAAAGTTAGATACGGTGTTGGTTTAAATAAATGCAGTCGTTTTTCTAGCAACAAAGCGTTCGTGCAAAGATAGACGAATTTCTTACGGTCGATTATGCCTTTGACAATTTCGCCTATCTCACGGTGGAGAAGAGGTTCCCCGCCCGGGATGGAAACAACGGGAGCACCGCATTCATCCACAGCGTTGAGACATTCCTTTACGGATAAACGCTTATTCAAAATTTCGTCTTCATAATCGATTTTACCACAACCGGGGCATGCAAGATTACAGCGAAACAAGGGTTCCAACATAAGCACAAGAGGATAGCGCTCTAATCCCTTCAATTTATTCTTAAGGACGTATGCGCCAACTCTAATCTGTTGAATAAGGGGTATTGCCATAGTCTTATACTCTGTTTCTCAGCGAAGCTAAATCTAACTGCGCATCCGTGATCTCGGGCGGCAATCTGAATTGAACATTCTCTTTAACACCGTCTACATGCTGTAATTCTACAACAAAGTGGGACCGCAATCGCTCGATTAACTCCGTAACCAATTCTTCGGGTGCGGATGCCCCCGCGCTAATTCCCAGTGTCTCAGAACCAGCGAGCCAAGAAAGATCCAGCCCATTTGCATCATCGATCAAATAGGATGGCACCCCAATTTCATCACCTATTTCACGTAACCGGTTTGAATTGGAACTATTCTGCGCTCCAACTACGAGCATCACATCGACTTCCCCGGCTATGTTTCTTACAGCTGCCTGTCGATTTTGGGTAGCGTAACAGATGTCCCGAACATCAGGACCAATAATATTTGGAAATTTTTCTATTAGTTCTGCAATAATTTCCCTTGTGTCATCTACACTCAACGTCGTTTGGGTGACATAGGCAACTTTGTTTTCATCACGAACCTGAAGTTTTTTCACGTCTTCAATGTTTGTTACTAAATGCACGCCGCCCTTAATTCGGCCCATCGTCCCCTCAACTTCTGGATGGCTGGCATGCCCGATAAGTATTACATCTCGATTCTTTGCTGCATGGTGTTGTCCCTCCTTATGAACTTTTGAAACTAGAGGACAAGTTGCATCTATAACCGGCAATGACCGGAGCCGTGCCTGATTTTCAACTTTCTCCGAAATTCCATGTGCACTGAAAATAGTAACGCCCTCATCAGGAATATCGCTGATTTCGTCGACAAAAATAGCACCTTTAATTTTGAGCTCATCCACTACTCGCTTATTATGCACGATTTCATGGCGTACATATACAGGCGGACCATAAATCCTGATAGCCTCCTCAACAATAGAAATGGCGCGCTCCACACCTGCACAAAAGCCCCGTGGTTGGGCTAGAATTACTTTCAATTTCCTATTAGCTGCGATCAAATTACAGACCTTAAAGAAGGAACGTTAAGAAAACAGGCGGAGATATTAAAATTAGTTTTTCTGAATGAGAAATTAACACCTTGCCCTAGCCTGTCAATTAAATATAAGACGCACTAGTTTTATAGACTTCCTGCGTAACATTTTTTAAATTGTTCCTTCTAAGGGAGTGGTGCTTGAAAATACTTCTAACAGGGGCCTCCGGATTTGTCGGATCTGCAGTGATGAGACGCCTTACCAGGGAGCGCTTGGAGGTTAAGGTATTAATCAGAGAATCAAGCAATAAGCTAAATCTCGTTGGCCATGGTGTTGAAATTTGCATTGGTGACCTCCTCGATATGAATTCACTCAAATCAGCTGTAGAAGGATGCGACATTCTCTTTCATACAGCTGCAGACTACAGAATTTGGGCGCCAAACCCCAAGGAAATGATGGACGTAAACGTATTAGGCACAAAAAATATCATGACTGTTGCCGCAAATGCGGGTGTAAAAAAGATAATTTATACAAGTAGTGTTGCCGCTCTTGGCCCAAATTATAATGGTGACGAAACCAATGAAGAGACGCCTTCGATGCTCCACGACAAAATTGGTCCTTATAAACAATCAAAATTTCTTGCCGAGGCAGAAGTCCTTCGGATGCATAAAGAACAAAGGCTACCAGTAGTGTTAGTTAACCCGTCGGCTCCAATTGGTCCGGGAGATGTTAAACCCACTCCCACGGGTCGCCTTGTCCTTCAGGCGGCGAATGGACAGGTTCCAGCCTATGTCGATACAGGACTAAATGTTGTCCACGTAGATGACGTCGCAGAAGGTCACTTTCTTGCGTTAGAAAACGGCAAAGAAGGTGAAAAATATATTCTCGGTGGCGAGAATCTCTCGTTATTGGAAATATTAACAATGATCGCTGAGGTATCGGGACGAAAACCACCATCAATACAATTACCTCACAATCTGATACTTCCGATGGCCTATATTGCCGAAGTCTGGGCAAAGTACATTTCTGGAAAGGAACCCTTTGCCAATGTTGACAGTGTTAAAATGTCAAAAAAGCCAATGTATTACAGCTCAGAGAAGGCAATAACGGAACTGGGATATAGGCCACGCCCAGTGAAGGAAGCTTTTATTGATTCTATTAAATGGTTCGATGAACACGGTTATATTGAACTAATAAAATAAAATTGGTGCAATAACTGTAATGAATCCCAATGAAATTCAAGCCGTCATGTTAGCAGCCGGGATGGGCAACCGACTTTCCGGCAGAGACAAAAATCTTCCACCAAAATGCCTATTAAAGTTCAACGGAAAGTCGTTACTCCAGCGCCATGTTGAAGCTCTAAAAAAAGTGGGGGTTAAGTCATTAACAATTGTAGTGGGTTTCAAATCCAACAATATCCTGCAGGAGATTGAAGATATCCACGCAAATGATTTTGTAAACTTTATTGACAATGATCGCTTCGATAGAGGAAGCATTGTTTCATTGTGGTGTGCCCGAGAAAAATTACGATCTGGTTATCAGCTCTTGTTTATGGATGCCGACGTCTTATACCACGCTAGTCTAATTAAAAAGCTTACAAATAAGTCCGGTCATTCTATCATACCTTATGACAGAGCATTTGAAGCAGGTGACGAACCCGTAAAACTTTGTTTGAGTAATCAGAAACCGGTTGAATTTAGCAAAAAAGTGAGTTGCATGTATGACCAGATAGGAGAATGGCCAGGATTTATGAGGTTATCGCCAAAGTCATCAAATTTAATTGCTGATGACCTAGATGCGGAAATTATAAATGGTGATTTAGACAGTCCCTATGAAGAGTCTATGCGGAGGGTCATTTTAGGATCGGCAGACGATGAATTTGAATTCATCGATATCACAGGGCTACCTTGGATAGAAATTGATTTTCCTGAAGATCTAGAAAAAGCTAAATCAATTATTTTACCAAAGATAGATGACTTTTCAGGCTAATTAAACGCGGTAAATGTACGTTTTCCCTTGTTCGCGCTCGATATCTGGCGGAAAACTTTTTCTTTTGTCGGCGTAGTACGAAGCTAAATGATCACCCTCGGACAAACGATTATAGGTCGCAAAATATAATCGACGAGACCGTGACGTCATATTTGGCTCCGATGCATGAGGCACATAACTGTCAAAATAGATAACGTCCCCTGGCTCAGTTGGATAGGGTTCAAACTCTAAATGCGATATTTCGGCCTCAGTTAGCGGTTCCCACTCTTTACCGATAAGTTTTGCTTGTAGACGCCGGGCTAGCTGTAAACAACCATTCTGAATGGTTGCCGGATCAACACATACCATAACATTTACAAAATAACTTGCGTAATCCTCCCAGCCCGCCTGTGCGTCTTGATGCGGTTTAAAGCCGCTGCCGCCCGGCATCTTAAAATTAATTTTTTCCTTAAAAAGTACTGCTTGCTCCCCAAACAACTGCTTTACCGAGCGCTTCAAACTTTCAGCCAATTCACGAAAGCCATCATGAAAGGGCGTCATATTTTCTATTCGGTTGATTATTTTTTTGTCATCCAAGAGTAAACTTGGTTCATGATATACCCAGTGTTTACCGCATTCTTCTGGTAATTGTGATATTTCCAACGACCATTCTTGAATTATTGCTGCCTCGAGCACGTTAAAAGCCTTTGGTAGGACAACAAACCCATTGCTGCGAAAATGGTTAACTTGCCCTTTGGTAAGTGTTGGAATATTCAACATAACAATTCCAAAATAGAGTGTTAATATAAAAATTAAAATAACAGTTTCGATTAAACTGCACTGAAGCTCACTTTTATTTCGTGAGTATTAAAGCTATATAATGTCGTTTGTCACTAAACTTTGACAATAGATGTTAGATACTAATCCAATATTGACCAAAGCACGCCGCCTTCGGGAAATGCTGAGTTCGCAGAGCTTAGAATTTCTTATGGAAGCCCATAACGGCATCTCCTCTAAAATTGCGGAAGAAGCCGGGTTTAGTGGTATTTGGGCTTCTGGACTTTCAATTTCTGCAGGCTATGGAGTGAGAGATAGTAATGAAGCCTCCTGGACCCAAGTACTGGAAATGCTGGAGTTCATGTCAGATGCTACCTCCATACCTATTTTGGTAGATGGTGACACAGGCTACGGTAACTTTAATAATCTCAGACGAGCGGTTCAAAAACTTTGCCAACGCCAAATTGCCGGCATATGCATTGAAGATAAGCTTTTCCCCAAAACGAACTCCTTCATTGGCGAAAATCAACCATTAGCAGAAATCGAAGAATTTTGTGGCAAAATCAAAGCAGGTAAAGACAGTCAAACCAATGATGACTTTTGTTTAATTGCCCGTGTAGAAGCGCTCATCTCAGGGTGGGGTATGCTTGAGGCCCTGAAAAGGGCCCAAGCCTATTACGCTGCAGGTGCGGATGGAATTTTAATTCATTCAAAGAACTCGGACGGCGAAGAAATCCTGAACTTTTTGAAAGAATGGGGGGACAGGTGCCCAGTAATCATCGTACCAACTACTTACTATGCCACTCCGACTGACAGATTTCGCAAGGCAGGTGCTTCCATAATAATTTGGGCTAACCACAATCTTCGGGCCTCAATCTCCGCTATGCGCGAGGTGTCCCGTCAAATTTATCGGGAACAATCCCTCTCCGGAGTAGAAGGGACGATTACACCAGTTAAGGATATTTTTGAACTAGTAGAAAATGCAGAACTAGCCAAAGCTGAAAAAGTATATTTACCCCAGAGCGAACTTGACATACAGGCTGTCATACTGGCCGCATCACGCGGCTCCAAATTGGGAGACTTAACTAAAGATATCCCAAAATGCATGATTGACATACGTGGCCAACCATTACTTCGGCGGTTAACGTCAACCTTCAGCCAGGGAAATATTAGAAAAATTACGGTTGTACGGGGTTATAAAAAAGAAACGGTCAATCTCCCCTTCATTGAATATGTAGACAATGATGCTTATGAAAGTACGGGGGAAGTTTCCTCTTTAAATGTCGCAATCGAAAATTTGAACAATCCTAGTATTATTGCTTACGGTGATATTTTATTCCGGCATTACATACTAGACCAGCTTCTAGAAGCGGAAGGAGACATCGTTCTGGTTGTTGATTCTCTTTGGCGTCAAAAAGACCCAAACCCTTCCTCCCGGACAAGAGATCTTGTTACCTGTAGCGAAGAATTTGATTCAAGTTATTTAGGAAACGAAATTGTACGGCTCATGAATATTGCTCATGATATTCCGGAAAATCAAATACACGGGGAGTGGATTGGTTTAGCAAAATTTAGTAACGTAGGTATACAAAAACTGCGTGAGGAAATACAAGATTTTTCCAAATCTGGTGGACTAGAAACCGCAAGTATGACTGAATTATTCAAACGCCTTTTGCAGTCAGGATCTGAGATTAGAGTTGAATACATTGCCGGACATTGGCTTGATGTCGATAATAGTGCTGATCTTTCAGAGGCACAAAAATTTCCATGATTACTGCAGATGACTTCATTGTTCCGGCACAGACGATAGGTTACGACTTTTACACAGGCGTACCGTGCTCGTTTCTAACGCCATTTATAAATGGATCAATTACGTCTGAGAAAACAGATTATGTGGGCGCAGCAAGTGAAGGTGAAGCGGTTGCAATAGCTTCGGGGGCTTGGTTAGCGGGTCGTAAAACAATAGTCATGTGTCAAAATTCAGGTCTAGGTAATTGTATTAATCCCCTCACGTCCCTGAATTATCCATTTCGAATTCCTACACTTTTGATCACGACGTGGCGTGGCCAACCAGGCATAAAAGATGAACCTCAACACCAACTAATGAGCCAAATTACCCAATCTTTATTAGAAACCGTACGGGTAAAATGTCTTACCTTTCCAAAGTTTCCGGAAGAGGTTTCACCCGTCCTTGAGGCAGCGGAAATGGAGATGGATGCTAATAGTCTACCCTTTGGTTTGGTGATGGAGAAAGGAACGGTCAGGAATGAACCGCTTGGTGAACAACGGCAGAAGGTACGGCCCGAGGGCAAATACTCTGATCTATCATCGGAGAATGCAAAACTCCCCTCTCGATATGCCTTGTTAGAAGCATTATTGGATATCACGCCTGAAGAAACTGCCATCATCGCCACAACCGGCAAATGCGGTCGGGAATTATTTTCATTATCTGACAGGGAACAGCACCTATACCAAGTTGGATCAATGGGGTGTGCGTCAGGTATGGGACTCGGTGTTTCACTCAACACCAGCAAGTTAGTTGTTGTGCTAGATGGTGATGGCGCGGCACTTATGAATATGGGCAATTTAGCCACTATCGGTTCATGCGCGCCGAGAAATTTAGCTCACATTATACTAGATAACGGAGTACATGATTCGACAGGTGGTCAAGCAACGGTAAGTTCAAATGTTAATTTTGCGCAAGTAGCACTGGCATGCGGTTATTCGGAAGGCATTTATTGCAATACAACAAAAGGTTTTATTGAAGCATTGTCTCATGTTTCCAGGAAAAATGGCCCCATTCTAATTCAAGCAAAAATTAAGCCCGGCTCTATTAATAACCTTGGCCGTCCAACGATACCACCCCATGATGTAGCGCGTCGTTTTCAATCCTTTTTGGCAAAAAACTAGAGTGTTACACCCATTTCAGAAATTACCTCCCGGACCGAACTAACGACCGCCGTCATATCGCCCTCATTCAATCTACCTATACATCCGATTCGAAAAGTGTCGATCTCCGTCAACTTTCCCGGGTAAATAGCAAAACCGCGGATCTTCAAAGAATCATAAAACTGATCAAATGAGAACCGCTCGTGTGTTGGGGCATAAAAAGTGATAATGATAGGAGCTTGTAAATGATCTGGAAGGTAAGTCCTAAATCCAAGCGCTCTCATTCCTTCAACTAGAACCCGGCAATTTTTTTGATAACGAGCGTAACGACCCCTGACACCACCTTCAGCCTCGTGCTCCAATAAAGCTTGATCAAACGCCGCAAGGACGTGGGTAGGAGGTGTAAACCGCCACTGGCCGGTGTTTTCTAGGTTTATCCACTGGTCGTAAAGATCGAGGCTCAGGGAATTAGAAATTCCTTCCGAAGATTGAAGAATTTCTTTTTCTACTAGAACAAATCCAAGCCCAGGAACACCCTCCAAGCATTTATTGGACGAAGCAATAACTGCACTGCAAGGAGTATCTTTAACATCCAATTTGACTGCGCCAAAAGTACTCATCGCATCAACAATAAATCGACACTTTGCCTTAGCTACTACCTCTGCAATTTCTTCAATTGGATTAAGAATACCTGAGGTTGTTTCACAATGAACCGCAACTACGTCTGTTATTTCAGCATCGGCTTCCAGCAAAGACATTAAATCGTCGAGAGAGGGGATAATATTCTCTCCCGTTTCATATGATGTAAATGTCCTGTTGTGATAATTACAAATTTTGCAGATGCGCCGTCCATAAGCGCCATTTACAAGTACCAATACTTTACCATTTCTCGGTACGAATGATGTAATAGCAGCCTCTACTGCAAATGTTCCACCGCCTTGTATAGGTATACACGTATGGCTACCCTCATTTATTTCAACTCCACTTATCTTCTCGAAAGCGCGTCGGACGCGAGACGTCATTTCAACAAATAATGCATCTCGTGCCCCCCAATCCCTAGACATGGCCTCCTTAACGGTTCGGGATGTTGTGAGTGGGCCTGGCGTTAGAAGTAAAGGTTCTTTTGCAAAATCGGTCATGGCTTTAGAATTTGACCTCTTATATTGTTGTAATATTAATAGATACACATATTAGCACGTTGGAAAGTAATCGCCATCAGCCACAATACTTGGATACATCGGGTTGTCGAAATCGCCGTCCGTCCATTGACCCGCACACCTATTACCCCAAACCATCTAACTACAGTTAGATTGGGAACGGGTTTAGCAGCGGCAGCAATGTACTCGATAGGTCAGGATTTTTGGACTTATTTCGCGAGTGGGGCATTTGTCCTTTCCATAGTTTTAGATAGGGCTGACGGTGCTCTTGCACGCATCTCCGGCAAAACGTCACTGTGGGGTCACAAATATGATCTCCTCTCTGATGCAATTTGTAACTCCCTAATGTTCGTGGGAATTGGTATCGGGCTCAGGGGGAGTGATCTGGGACTTTGGGCTGTGCCTTTGGGTATCTTAGCTGGGCTTTCTGTTGCCGCAATTTTGTTCCTTGTTATATTGGCCGAGAGTCATGATGGTATTCGTGCGGCTGAACTTAAGGGAGCAAAAGGATTTGATCCTGATGACGCAATTTTATTAGTACCCGTCGCCATGGCTATAGGTTGGGGATATTACTTAATAGTAGCTGCAGCAATTGGTGCCTGTATTTTCTCACTTTTCTTTTATTGGAAATTCAGAAATATTTTATTCGCCACCTTTAAGTTTAAAAAGTAAGCATAAGGCAACATTCATTTTTCATTGATCCGCATGAGACTGAAGATTGTCCAGAAACAATAAATCGATGCTCCTATACAAGCGGCTATAAAAAATGGCGTGAGGTATCCAAGCCAAGTTATGGGAGCCAACAGATAAATGCCGTCTTCTAATTCAAATCCTAAAAAATATGGATAACCAACCGCTGTTCCAGAAACGGAATTATCCATTTGTTTATCAATCTGAAGATTTGTAAAAAGTGAAATTAAAGCAGCAAAGGTGCCAAAAAACCCTAGTATCAAGCCCCAACCACCTAATTCACCCCGCCATTGTCCAATACCAATACCAGAAAAAAGCGCCGCATACCCAACCCCACCTACGAAATAGTCAAAATAGTATCCGAATTTCGTTTCTGATCCCTGAAGTCTAGCTAGCTCACCATCAAAGTGATCAAGAAACCGAGAAAATACAAATATACCTGCCGCCCAATGATTGAGTGCCAAGTCGTTAACTGCAAAAAGAATACCTGCGGAAAGCGCCATAATGAACGTCACCGCTGTAATATGATTAGGTCGCAACCCTGTATTTACAAGTGGTTTAACAAGAAAACGAGCAATCACCTGATCCCATGGTGTTTTTTTCATGACAAACAATTGGTCGGATACATGATGTAAACTGTCAAGATGCAAGTGCAAATTTTATTCCGAACCTTGCGTCTGTTCAAAGCCGCTGGCTAAATGGCCTCGTAAATGTACGGACAACGGACGTGAAAATAAACATTATATCTGATCCGAAACGGCTTTTTGTAATTTGGTTATCGTGGGTAACACAGCACGCTATGCTTGTCGTATCACTGGCAGCAATTTTAACGGTTTCTGCTGCATTCTATGCTACCAAAAATCTTAGCATTAATACCGATACAGAAGACATGCTTTCATCGGAATTACCATTTAGAAAAAACTCTAAGGCTCTAAGCCACGCTTTCCCACAATTCTCCGATAACATTGTCATTGTCGTCGATGCACCTACGGCGGACCAAGCCTATGATGCGGCAGATGCATTATCCAACGGACTAAAAATTAATCCCGACCTTTTTGGCAAAGTATTTGATCCTGTTAATGAGCCTTTCTTCCGCCATAACGGTCTCCTATATCTAAGTTCTAAAGATCTTGAAGAACTCGTAGATCAATTGGTCGAAGCGCAGCCGTTTTTAGGTCGGTTGAATGCCTCTCCTACCATCCTTGAGTTATTCCGACTTGTCGAACAAATATTAGAAAACAGAAGAAATGCCAATGACCAGATTCCTCCCAAGCTGGCAACCAAGGCTCTGGCATCAATTGCCGAGGTCATGGAAAGCCAATTGGCCGGTTATCCTAAACCATTATCATGGCGCGAGCTTATTTCCGGAATTCAGTCTTCACCGGGTGATCTGCAGCGGATAATTGTTATCCAACCAACAACAAATTTTTCCTCTCTGCAACCTGCTTCAAAGGCTATAGATGAGATCCGCACCATTACTGCTAAATTAAAATTAAAACAAAAATTTAATGCTCGGGTACGTCTTACCGGTTCACTGGCACTATCTCAGGAGGAACTTCAAAGTGTGGTTGAAGGCCTTGGTCTTGCCGGGTTCATATCGGTATCCTTAGTTATTATCCTTTTATATTGGGGATTGAGATCAATAACTCTCGTAATTTCTACACTTATTACTCTGATTTCTGGCTTAATCCTGACGGCAGGATTTGCAACAATTTCGGTGGGAACGCTGAATTTAATTTCTATATCTTTTGCAGTTTTATTTATAGGCTTGAGCGTAGATTTTGGCATTCACTATTGCCTGAGGTATCAAGAATATTTGAAGAAGTCAGGCAATCATACTCTTGCCTTGGTAGCAGCAGCGGAGAGCGGCGGTCATGCCTTAGCTCTTGCTGCAATTGCTGCCGCTATCGGATTTTTTTCATTCTTACCTACAGATTATTTAGGGCTAGCTGAGCTTGGGCTTATCGCTGGCACAGGAATATTAATAGCCCTTGTAACAAGTTTCACTCTGCTGCCAGCGTTAATTGTTTTGTTTCCAAAAATAAAACTAACAATGAGCGAAAATCAACAAACTCACGGTTTGCGTTGGGACAGAATCCTTGGATACAAAAAGTCCATCCTGACAATTGTTGCCGCGGGAATCATGGTCAGCATTATTTTAATACCTAAGGTTAATTTTGACTTTGATCCTCTAAAGCTTCGAGACCAAAATACCGAATCCGTTAGCACTTTATACGATATAATGTCGGAAAGGCGCTCTTCACCCTATTCTATCACCATATTAAACAATAGCTTAGATGAAGCTAACCGACTATCCCAGAAGTTTTCTTCTCTCTTGACTGTCCATGCCACAGAGACACTGTCTTCACTAGTACCCGAAGACCAGGATGAAAAACTTGAGCTGATAGAAAACCTGTCATTTATTTTATTACCCTCGTTGACGATAGATACTTTAAATCCCAAGTTGACACTTTCTACACTTCAGAAATCCTTTGATAGTTTAAACGCTAAATTGGCAGACTTTTTAAGGGAACCGTCAACGGGTAATTTTAGCCAAACTGCAGCACGCTTAAACAGGGTAATGTCTCAATTTAAAAAGGAAACAGAGGTGACCCAGTCGGCTCTGGATCAACTTGAAATGCTACTGTTAGGTTCGTTACCAAAAAGATTGTATGAACTCCGGCAAGCTTTAGATTCTAACAAAATTACGTTATCAAATTTACCAGACTCGTTAAGAAATCGACATGTGAGTACAGACGGCAAAGCTAAGCTTGAGGTCTATCCAGAAAGAAACATGCAATCTCGAAAAGACCTCAAAACATTTGTGCGTGAGGTTCAAAAAATTGCCCCCAGCGCCACCGGTACACCAGTTACCATATTCGAAGCAGGCATCACTGTCATTCGCGCTTTTACCCAGGCAACCATTACAACAATGATCCTGATCACAATCCTAATTCTTTATGCGACAAGGCAACTTCGAGAAATCATTCTTATATTGGCCCCATTGTTTTTGGCTACTCTGATGACAGCCTCAGCGTCTGTAATATTCTCCATTTCATTCAACTTCGCTAATATCATCGTATTGCCTCTTCTGTTTGGACTGGGTATCGCGGGTAACATTCACATGGTTATCAGAGAAAGAGGGATGGATTTGACCGAAGAGATGATGATCTCCACAACACCAAGAGCCGTTGTGTTTTCAGCCTTAACAACTATCGGATCATTTGGCAGTATCGCCCTATCTAGCCACCCAGGGACCTCAAGTATGGGAGTGCTCCTTACAATTGCAATCGTCAGCACCTTAACTTGTACCTTAATTGTACTACCCACAATGATGGGGTTTTGGCCGTATAAAAATACGAAAGAAATTAAACTTTGAAGAAGTTTGACCAATTGGCAGAAACACGTGCAACGTTTCCAATCATTCGACACATATCGGCCCGTGTCACACCTTTTCTACTAAAAACACCCATCTGTGCAAACCACATTACTTTAATCTCAATACTATTAGGTCTAACGGCTGGCATCATATTTTCTATAGGAGAATTCGCCACCACACTCTGCGCAAGTATTGTTTTTTTTCTAGTATATCTCCTGGATCACTGCGATGGAGAAGTTGCTCGAGCAAAAAGCCAAGCCTCAAAATTTGGAAATTATTTTGATACTTTCGGCGACTGGATTTCCCATGCAGCATTTTTTATAGGGTTAGGATACGGGACATACACAACATCTAACAACCATTTCTGGTTCTGGATGGGCCTAGCGGCGGCCCTCGGAGCCACGATCAATTATTTCATAAGTATTTATTTATGCTCTCAAAAGGAACAAGAAGAAGATTTAAGCGCTGTTGACGAAAATAATTATGAAAACAACAGACAACAGCTTGAGACACGAATTGAGGTTGCCTTATTTATATTCCGGGAACTGTTCCGAGCAGATTTTTGGTTATTGGTACTTATACTTGCGATACTTGACCTAGTTTGGATCCTATTGCCGGCCTCTGCCATTGGCGCACAAGCGTATTGGATTACACAACTGTTCACTAAAGGAAGACAATACCATGTTTGAGAATAGGATAGAATTTTGCGCTGGTTGAAATTCTTATTATTGGCTATCGGTGTAGGCCTCCTCATATACATTATCTCAAGTGTAAATATTGATGAGACAATCGAACTCCTTCAGAAAATTGGAATGGGCATGGGATTGATCCTATGCCTCTATTTTGTCGCCTTTTTAATTGATACTTTTACGTGGCAGCTAACACTCAAGGATATACCCCTGACGGCTGCCTGGACGTATCGCTTTTTCCAAATGCGGTTAGCAGGGGAAGCTTTTAATAATCTAACCCCATTAGCTGGGATGGGGGGAGAGCCCTTGAAAGCTATCCTTCTAAATAAATACTATAGCGTGAGCTACCATGACGGAATAGCATCCGTCATCATTGCCAAGACCATCAACGTGTTAGCTCTTATCCTATTTTTGGCTATCGGTTTTTTATTTGTTCTGAATTCAACGGATCTTAACATCAGATATAAGTCTATCGCTGGAGTAGGCTTAATCACTTTTTCTACCGCTGTTGTGCTTTTCTACCTATTCCAAAGATTAAAAATAACATCCACCACGAGTAACCTCCTCCCAAAGCACAAATTACCCACCTGGATGCGAAGTGCGTTAATGCGCATTGTGGAATTGGAAAATAATTTGGAAGCATTCTATAAGAAACAACTAATTCGTTTTTTTTGGGCACTTTTATTTGCATTAGGAAATTGGATTCTTGGCGCTTTAGAGATTTTTTATATCATGCGATTTCTTGATCACCCTATAAGTCTTCCAGACGCTTGGATTATTGAAGCGATGACCCAACTTGTGCGAGCAGGCACATTTTTTATTCCAGCAAGTATCGGAGCGCAGGAAGGCGCATTCCTAATAATTGGTGGAGCCATCAGCGGTTCGCCATCTGCCGGACTAGCAGCAGGTGTCATTAGGAGGATGCGAGAAATAATTTGGATTGGGTGGGGTGTTTTAGTTTTTTATATTTTGAAACCAGATTTAGCCTTAATAGATGCACCAAACACTAAAATACCGAAAAAAGAATGAATTTCTAGTTTTTTAGTTGATTCGCAGCTTTTTTACTTAATGCGCGCGCTAATGCTCCAACCCCACGAGAACGAAGGATAGATCTGTATTCTGATACTCGTACAGCCATTTCGCTAATGCCTCGATCCAAAAGGACATCTATAATCTTCCAATTATCACCAAATTTATGCATGACATATGTAATTCTTACCGATTTATCATTAGGACTTTCTATCCGTATATCAACAAGACGGGTACTCTTTGGCCCAGTCCTTACCTTCAGCGTCTTAAAAATTTGCCCCGAATACCCGTTGAAACGGGATGCATATGTCCCAACACTCATACTTTTGAAGGCCTCAATCAATTCTCTCTTTTGTTGCTCACTCGCTGTGTTCCAACGTGAACCAACTGTTATCCGAATCATAAACGGTAGGTTGAAGGCTTTTTCTATTTCAGGTTTAAGCTTCTTATATCGTGCGTTGACGCTGGTAGAGCCTGCTGTTTTCATAACAGAAAGGAGAACCTCGTGAAACCTATCGACCACCGCACTTGGTTCTGCTGACAAAGCCCGAGTGGTGTGAATAAAAAGGCCAAACGAAATTATAATGATTATCCTCAAGCCAAATACCCAAATGTTATTAATTGATTGCATTAATACACTCAGTGTCCTCTCAATTGTTTAAACCGCCAATATGTATTAAATATCGAGAACATTTAATGGCAAATGTAATAATGAGCCTAAATGAAGGGATAAAACAATGGAAAAAGCAACATTTGGCGCAGGTTGTTTTTGGGGAATTGAGGCAGGTTTTAGGAAGATAGAAGGTGTTAATGACGTAGCAGTAGGTTATGCCGGAGGAGAAACGGACAACCCCACCTATGAAGAAGTATGTACTGGAACCACTGGGCATGCAGAGGTTGTTGAAGTTTTTTTTGATCCAAGTCAGGTTACATTTGAAAACCTTCTGGAAGTTTTTTGGAAATTACATGATCCGACGACGCTTAACAGGCAAGGTCCAGACATAGGTACTCAGTATCGATCAGCCATTTTATATCACTCCGACAACCAGTTGGAATTGGCAAAAATATCATTGGCAAATCAATGTGCGTCAGGTGAACACCTAAACCCAATTGTCACAGAAATTACGCCCCATAGAAAATTCTATCGTGCAGAAGAATACCATCAAAGATACTTTGAAAAGCAGGGCCGTCACTAAAGTAGAAGTGTTGTTATTAACGCGGTGTTAGGGCATGAACGCCAGTGTAAATACTTTCCCGCAACTCCACATTTACGGATAAAGACGTATACTCTGGATGTAAAATATCTATTCGATAGGCGCCGCTTGCGGGTTCCAGATCATCAAACTTGAATTCGCCAAAAGCATCACTGATCTCTTCGCCTATTTTTTTTTCATCTTTATTCAGAACCGCAATGGCTCCTTCTAGACAATCTTCAAGACCGCTATCGGTTATCACAACCGTCCCTCCAATGAAGCACTTTTTATAAAGGTGTAGGTTTTTATAATGAACCCTTGGCTTCGTTTGGATCTCTGGTTCTAATTGTTCTAACCCCTCTTCAGATTTAAGTCTCTCCATTTCGGAATCGGTTATGATAACTGAACGCAACGCCCCTGTCGGACAGGATTGAACACAACGTGGTTCTACCCAACCACTATCTAAAAGGTGCGCATCAAAATTCCAATGCTGGGGCAGCTGCTTCTCTTCATTCCACCAAATAGCGCCGTAAGGACACGAGTCTACTAAATGTTTCTGTCCTTTGGCTTTTACTGGATCAATTATGACAATTCCGTCATTCCGTTTTTGAATTGCATCATCTTTTGCTGCAGCTATACACGGTGCATCATCACAGTGCATACACATTGTTGGCAAATACGCGACATCCACCATCGGGGCCTGCCCTCTTTCTTTCTTCTTAACATCAATCCAACGATGGCCATGAAGTGGCATTTCTGCCGAATAACCAGGATGTTCATTTCTCTGATACTCGTCCGCGACGGATAGAAAACAATTATTGCTGTTATGACAGCGACCAACATCAACGATGAGGTTCCATTTTTTCATTTGATAACTCTAATTACTCTGCCAGCACTGAAGCAGACTCATCAACACTCTCGAGGGATGACCCATTACCACCGCCTATGTCCGGATCACCATCCCACAACTCAACTTCTATGAGACAGGAGTTGTAAGCAGCTGAGTGGGTTTTCAAAGATTGCGTTCTATTCGGGGTCAACTGGTTTACGCAACCACCCCTATCTGCAGAATAACCTGGTTTTCCGACGGGATCGTAGACGGCCGAAGCTTGGCGAGAATGGATCATGCCGGGCTTCACTCGATGCGTCACATGTGCCGCACAGATTACGGCACCACGATCATTGTACAGTTTAAGCAAATCGTTTTCCTTGATCCCGCGTGATGCGGCATCGGAAGGACTAAGGCGGGCAATCCAATAAAAATAACCGTCAATTTCGCGTCGATGGTCGGTTATGTCGTTAATGGCACTATCCTTGCCATCACCCTTTGTATGAAAACTATAACGGGCATGAGGTGAGAACAACTGTATTGGATACTTCGCTATTAGGTCAGCTGAGTGAATACCTTCCCACGCGGGAATATATTTATTCAAGGGAGGCCGTTCCGGATCCTTGCCAAATCGTTTAAGACTATTTGATTCAAATTCTATCTTACCGGACTGAGTTTGCAGCCCATCCAAAAAGTTTTCACCATAAGATCCTGGTAGAGGATGAGGTTCTGGTACATCTTTTTTCCGCCCCTCAGCAAACCAACGATAAGAAGTTTTTGGCCGGGTAGCTTCAGGCTCAGGGGGTACCACGTAATACCCTTTCCTCAAAAACGTTTTCCAGCTTATATGCTTGGGTAAATCAGAAGCATCAAATATTCTCTTCACCCAATCCAATTCCGTCAACCCCTCACTAAAGTAAGCGCCATGACCCAGTCGTTTACAAACTTCATGAAAGATTTCGAAGTCAGATTTTGATTCACCTAAAGGTTCGATTGCTGGATGCTGAATACCAATGACCCTATGATTGAGTTGTCCGATCCAATCGTAACCATAACCTCCGGGGTTAGCCCATTCGCCAATATCCCACCTTTCAAAATTTGTACATGCGGGTAGGATAATATCTGCAAACTTTACTTCTCCTTCATTCCATATTGCCTGGGCAACCACAAACTCTAGTTTTTCTGATTGATACATTTTTACATAGCGGTTGCTATCAGGTTGGGTGCCAATGTAGGAACCACCGTATTTGTACATTATCTTGACTTCAGAATGCCCGGGTGACGGATAACGAACAGGGAAGAATTGCCCTTCGATAGACCGGATATCGATGGGATAACCCTCAGCCTTTCCTTCCAAAATTGCCTCAGCCATTTTTAGGCGGGGGACCGACTGCTGAGTTGGGTTCATACTGATAAGGTGCGGCATGCGCTGGTAAAGGCTAATTGCATTACCAGAATTTTGCAGATCGCCCGAAAAGCCGCCTTCTGCATAGCCAGGAAAATAAAAGTTATAATCGATAGGTGAGCCGAATTGTAGTCCGCCAAAGTTGATCCCTGGTTTTCCGAGTCCTTGCATTGCCATTAGGCAGATCATCGAGCGTGCCCATTGAGCTCCTGTTGCAGAGCGGCAGGCACCACCTAATGTAGTCCCCATGCTGCCAGCCGAAAGATAAGTCTTCTTCGACGCCCATTCCCGGGCAAGGGCACGGATATCTCTAGCAGGAACTCCTGTTTCTTCTGCAGCCCATTCAGGCGTCCGGGCTATTCCCTCATCATCTTGGCCAAGGATATAGGCACGCCACTTATCAAACCCGGTAGTCCTGGTTTTTACATACTCTTGATCATAAAGCTCCTCCGTTACCCAAACATAAGTTATAGCTTGAGCCAGTGCCGGGCTCGTGGAGGGGCGAGGGGCAATCCATTTTCCACCTAAAAAGGCCGCAGTTTCGTTTAGATACGGATCTATGTGGATCATTTTGATTCCGAGTTCTTTCGCCCACTGACGCCGGATTGTACCTTCAAAAGATCCATACACGCCGTTTGTCACTTCCGGATCACTCGCCCAAAAAACTATTAGATCGGCTTCCTTAAGACAGTCCTCCACTTGGCCATATATCTCTGCAGCACCATTACGCATGCTATGCCCATAATGATGCATGGCACCCCAATACCAGCCTTCCCAACTGTCAGGATTTAGTAAAGTCGTGGTTGCGCCGATAATATTGATAAATCGATTATATGCGCTTATGTAATAACCAACATTACCCCACGTGTGGTGGGAGCTCCGGGCTGCGAGGATAGCGCCAGGCCCATATTCCCTATTAACCCTCTTTATTTCTGCCTCGACAATATCTAATGCTTCTTCCCATGAAATACGCTCATAGCCTGATGTTCCCCTGTTTTGCGGATTTCGTTTACCCTTAGGGTCAAAATCAACACGCTTCATGGGATAAAGATTTCGGTCCTTAGAATAGACTAGGGATTTTGAGGCCAACCCGTGGGGGGAAATAGAACTCTTCCTGGGAGGTGAAAACTGTCGACCCCGCGCTTCAATGGTCCAAGTATCGGGATCATCTTTATCAAAATCGATGGGTGTCAGGCGCACCATCTTTCCACCTTTCGCGTAAACAAATACGGGACCACCGTTAGTATTATTTACATATCGGATTTCACCATTAGAAACCGGCGTCCCCCAACGCCAACTCGCCCGTTGCACCATATAAATGGTCTCAGAAAACCAATTCACCAATTCGTCTGGACCAGCGGCTATCAAGCTGAATGACTTGATTGCCTCGATACGTTTCAAATGATCTATGGGGGGCGACATCAGTTCTGCACCCAAAGCTGATGATTTCACAGAAATGTCAACGTCTACATCTGGCTGAACACCCGACCTAGATGTCACACGACCATGGCGAAATGTAAACGTCCGACCAACAGAATTGTCGGCAACTCTAACTTGAACTTTGAGGTCCTTTTCTTTAAGCCGTTTTTTAAAGAGAGGATAACGCCAAGAAGAAAACCTTAAGGCCCAGTGGAGAACGTATAAAATTAGGGAAAATTTCATTGCCAATTCTTAAACGCCTAAAAGCCTTTCAACTTTGCTATATTTTTACACATAGCCACGGGAACCAACTATTTATCCCAGATTTGAACAACATTTATCGACCGTAAGCAAACAAGATGTAGTGATGGTTTACAGATTATCAAGAACGTCTCGTGCCCAATGAAATGCCGCGTTCGCAGCGGGAACACCAGCATAAATAGCTGACTGCAACAGAACCTCTTTGATTTCGTCTTTGGTAAGACCATTGTTCAATGCCGCGCGAAAATGAAGTTTAAATTCATCCTGTCGATGAAGCGCAACCATCATAGCTAGCGTGATACAACTCCTTGTTTTTCGATCAAGTCCAGGACGGGTCCAGATTTCACCCCAAGCGTAACGAGTAATGAATTCCTGAAACTCTTCCGTAAACTCATTTTTTTTTGCCTCAGCTTGGTCAACATGTTTATCGCCAAGCACCGCCCGGCGAAGGGCCATACCCTTTTCAAATACATCATCTGTCATGACTACTTCCTTATCTCAAAAGAAACCCTAAAACGGTCTCATTAAATTCCTCTGGCTTTTCGAGATTTGACAGATGAGCCACGCCTCGTATCACCGCTAATTCTGACCCAATTATGTGCTTATTAATCAACTCGGAATGTGAAACAGGTGTGGCAGGGTCAAGCTCACCCGCAATCACCATCGTCGAAGAATTTATGCTTTTCAGTTTATTGGTTAGACGCATATCGCGGACCGCTGCACAACACCCCGCATACCCTTCTACATCACAAGTAAGTAACATAGAATTTACCAATTCAATTTTTGGTGAAACTGAACCCCTAAAATTCTCAGACAGGAACCGCACCGATACAGCTTCGCCGATCGCAGCCATACCACCTGCTTTAACTGTATCGATCCGTACCTGCCATGGATCCGGCGGACTTGCATCGGATGACGTATTACACAGGACTAACTTATCCACTCGACTTGGCTCGTGTATGCCCAGCCACATCCCAACCATCCCTCCTAAAGAAATACCACAGAGGCAAGCTTTGGAAACTCCAAGATAGTCCATAAGAGACAAGGCATCATTGGCGATATCATCCAATGTGTATTCACCAGATGGCGAGGAAGATTTACCGTGTCCGCGATTGTCATATCTCAACACCCTAAAATGCTTGGTAAAAGCTGGAATTTGTTCATCCCACAAACGTAAGTCAGTCGTCAAAGAATTCGAAAGTACCAGGACTGGTGACCGTTCATCGCCGTCCCATTGATAATTAATTTCTGTTCCGTTGATATCTGCAAGCGGCATAGATTTCCCCGTTGCTTATTTAGACAAAGTTCATGTCCCCAAGTAACTATCTGGGGACATGAACTCGTTAATTTCATTAGCTGAAAATACTTTGGTAATACGATTATCTGCCTTAAGTATATCTGATAAATGACAGTCTTTATCCACGGCCCTACGACAAGATTCTGAGACAATGGTGATCGCTTCGTCTCGACCCATTCTCTTTGACAACTCTGACGTCACACGTTCAGACATCACCAGTCCGTTTAAAGCGGCTAAGTTACGGCGCATCGCTTCAGGATTTACTTCAAGTCCTTCTGCCACATCCGCCATGGATGCCAGTGAGCCGGCAGCTGCTTCTATAATAGCTGGGATCGTCGTCCATTCGGCCTGCCACCCTCCAAGCGCCCTTTCATGTTCTTGCGGCATCGCATCAAAAAGAGTTGCTACTAAATGGGGAACCCGCTTTGAGGCGGATAAGGCTGTAAGACAACTGACTGGATTACGTTTATGGAGCATAGCAGAGGAGCTACCACGATCGGTTTCAAAAGGTTCAAATGCTTCCCCAATCTCCGGTTGCATCAGAAGAGACACATCTGTGGCCATCTTACCCAGGCTTCCAACCATAATGGCAACGGAAGAGCAAAAAGCTACCAAACGATCACGATGCACATGCCAAACATTATCTGGCAACCCCAACTCCAGCCTCTTTGCACAGCTGTCAGAAACAGCCTCGGCCTTATCACCAAAAGCTGACAAGTTTCCTGCAGCACCTCCTAACTGAAGGACAAAGGTCTCCCCACAAGTGTTTTCAATCCGTTTCCAATTTCGCAAAATCGCCGAGCGCCATCCTTTTACTTTCTGTCCGAATGTTATCGGGACAGCGGGCTGCATTAGAGTCCGTCCGATCGTCACTGTCTTTTCATGTTTTTCTGCCAGTGATTTTAATCCGGAATCGAGGCGTATCATATCTGTTTCCATAAACCTAAAGGCTTTTTTCAGCTGCAATATCATTGCCGTATCGATCACATCCTGACTGGTTGTACCAAAATGTACCCATCCAGATACGTTTTTATCCTTGCCTGCAACCAATTGGGTTAGTTGACGTACTAATGGAATGACAACCGTTCCGTGTTGAACTGCTTCTTCCGATAATCGAGGAAGGTCAAATTTTAAAACATCACAGCATGATCCTATGATTTCAGCTGCATCATTCTCTATAACTCCGTTTTCCGCTTCAGCGGCGGAAAGGGCACGCTCAAAGTCTAGCATCGCTTGGACGAATGAAACGTCATCGAAGACGGTAATCATATTCGATGTGGTGGTTAATCGCCTGAAGATATTGTTTGCCATGAACCTTGCAGATTGGACGGCTAGTGTCTATTTTTCAAACATCAAAAAATGCCGTCTCCATTTCACCTTGGAGATGGATGTTGAATTTATAACAAGGCATACCGTTTTCGTCATTGACCTTTGATGCCACTAAGGTATCCCGGACTCCCGCATCATCAATAGAATTTAATACAGGGTCCTCTGAATTGGCTTGAATTTCATCGGAGAAATATAGGCGGGTCACCTGCTGCTTTAACATCCCCCTGGCAAAAACATTAACTGCCAGGTGTGGAGCCTGAAGAGTGTTACCTAGACCAACAACACGCCCAGGCTTTACCGTAACAAAGAAAAAATTCCCGTTTTTATCCGTACAGGAACGTCCAAACCCATAAAAACTTTTCACTAGTTCAGCGTCGGTCGGGTCATCGGGATGATCATATTTACCATAAATATTAGCTTGCCAAATTTCGATCATGGCATCGGGAACTGGCTGACCTTGTCCGTCATAAACATGACCATCAATCCTCAACGCCCCTTTGACATTTTCTGCAACAACATATTCTTGATCACCCTGAGCCAGTCCAATTTTGAGAAAGGGACCAACCGTTTGCGAGGCCGTAATTCCAAATTCACTCATAGTAAATTTTATTCCTCAAATGGCGTAGCATCCCGGCCACGAACGATAAAATTAAATTTAAAGCTCAATGCAAAGTCGGGCTTTGTCGAATCCAAGTCAAATTTGGAAACCAACCTCTGCCGCGCACTTTCATCAGGTATCGAATTAAATATTGGATCAAACAAAAACAACGGGTCATCGGGAAAGTACATTTGAGTTATAACCCTAGTAACAAAAGCCGGTCCAAATAATGAAAAATGTATGTGGGCCGGCCTCCAGGCATTATAATGGTTTCCCCAGGGGTACGCGCCGGGTTTGATTGTCGTAAATTTATACTCTCCTTCATCACTGGTAACGACACGCCCTTGACCAACAAAATTCGGGTCGAGAGGGGCGGGATGTTGATCAATAGGGTGGCGGTAGCGGCCAGCTGCATTACACTGCCATATTTCGATTAACGTTCTGGGCACAGGACGTCCATCTTCATCCAATACGCGGCCACTGACAAAGATGCGCTGACCTTGAGCTTCCTCACCATTTTCAATTGAAAGGTCATCTTCTCCAGGTTGCAGTTTGCCGTGACCAAATAAAGGACCGGTGATTTCTGTCAGCGTATGATTTATTTTAATCGGGAGCCTCTTTGGAGACCGAAGAACGGTACTTTTATAGCCTTCGTAAAGCGCTGGAGGATGCTCGTCTTGGCTATCCCTCCTATACCCCACAGGTTCGCTCATCGTCACCTCCATTACCTATGCATTAAATCGACAAACGATTTAGAACACTAACTTTTTGTCTTTTAAATACTACATAATTGCCCAAAATAACCACAAAAACTTTTTCGTTTACAAGATGCGTTGACAAAACTAAATTCTCCGCCGAACACAATTAAGGAACAAATAATGTTGCGATTTTTAGTAGGTTTCTTCTTAATTATCTCGGTCATCCATACGGAACAGGTGTTTGCCAATACGTTTGTATTCACAGCGATCCCAGACGAAGACGAAAGCAAATTAAGATCAAGATTTGATAAGGTTGCAACCTACCTAACAAATCAGTTAGCCATTGAAGTCAAGTACATCCCGGTTAAATCATACGGGGCGGCTGTCACAGCCTTTAGAAATAACCAGGTGCAGCTGGCTTGGTTTGGGGGGCTTTCTGGAGTGCGTGCTAGAGCTCTGGTCTCCGGATCAACGGCAATTGCACAGGGTGTCGAAGACCCAAACTTTCAGACTTACTTCATTGCACACTCAAGTACGGGACTCAAAAAATCCTCTAACTTTCCGATTATAATTGCTGGAAAAACCTTCACCTTTGGATCAAAAGGCTCAACTTCAGGTCGCCTGATGCCGGAATTTTACATTCGTAAACATTTTTCAAAATCACCGAATAAAGTTTTTAGCCGCGTTGGATTTAGTGGAAATCACTCCCGCACCATTTCTCTTGTGCAATCTGGGGCCTTCCAAATAGGCGCAACAAACTTTCAGGTCTGGAAAAAAGATCTGGCAGCTGGAAAAATCGATACGAGTAAAGTGTCAGTTATCTGGGAAACACCCAGCTACCCAGACTACAACTGGACCATCAGAGGAGATGTCGATAAAAATTTTGGGTCCGGGTTAATCGAGAGGGTTAAAACAGCTTTACTCAATTTGAAGGACCCTGACCTTTTGGCATCATTTCCAAGGAAAGGTTTTATTCCGGCATCCAACGCTGATTTTCGGCCCATCGTCACCGTTGGCAAACAAATCGGGTTGATCGAATAGTAGTGCAGTTACGCGTAAGTTACCTATGGAAAAAACACTTTTTTCGCTCGAAAAAACCACGATCCAGTATAATGGACATGCAATATTAAGTGATATATCACTCCGTATTGAAGAGGGTTCAAAGATAGCATTAGTAGGCCAGAGTGGTGCCGGAAAATCTACGCTGTTAACCCAACTCTATGAAGCTAGCAATCGTGATGTGGCACTCGTCCCCCAGGAACTGGGGCTGGTTCGCAATTTGTCAGTCTTTCACAATATTTACATGGGGCGTTTAAACCGTCATGGAGCCTTTTATAATATTTTAAATTTAATTAAACCCACCCAAAAGGAATTGATAAACGTCAGACCAGTCGCCGAGAAACTGGGTCTGGCAGACAAGCTGTTTGCCCCGGTTCAAGAACTATCCGGGGGTCAACAGCAAAGAACGGCGGTTGGACGCGCAATTTTTAAAGGTAGCCCTGTCTTCTTTGGGGACGAACCGGTATCCGCGGTCGATGAGCATCAATCACATACAGTTTTGTCAACCATCATGAAGAGCCATAAGACTGTTATTTTATCCATGCATGATGTGAAACTCGCTCTCCACTACTCAGATCGTGTCATTGGCTTGAAAAATGGGGTTAAAGTTCTGGACGAATCGACTCGTGGCATGAAGACGTCGGACCTTGACGACCTCTATCAAGAATAGCGCTCTCTATACAGCGGCTCAACCGCGCCCCCTGATCAGGGTAACGATTGCGATGCTTGCTGTGTCGGTTATCTCATGGATCTACGCCGATATTGAAATCATAACCCAAGATCCATGGAACGAAGTGATGCGCATGGTGACAGGGATAGTTACGCCAGATTTCCTGGAAACAGACAATCTTATCACCGCCATCGTCAACACTATCGCCTTTGCTATTCTAGGAGTAGCTTTCGGTAATTTTTTGGGATTTTTCCTTGCTTTGGCTTTTCACATCCGTCTGGTCCGAGCCGGATGTGCCTTTATTCGAGCTATTCATGAACTTTTCTGGGCACTAGTCTTTTTACAAGTGTTCGGGCTTTCTGCCTTAACGGGCATCCTCGCACTTGCAATACCCTACTCGGGTATATTCGCAAAAGTTTATGCAGAGATTCTTGAAGAAGCCGATACAACCTCACTTAAAACAATATCACAAAGTACTGGCCGAATTTCAATCTTTGTATTTGTGCGTTTACCGGATGCTTGGATCCATTTTAAAACGTATTCCCTTTATCGCCTGGAATGCGGACTTCGTTCTAGCGCGATCCTTGGCTTTGTAGGATTACCCACCCTAGGTTTTCATTTAGAAACCGCTTTCGCGGAAGGCAAATATTCCGAAGCTTCTGCAATCCTTATTATTTTTTTTCTAATTATTGCAACCATCCGCAAATGGAGCCACGCTAAATTAGTACCCCTTTATATTGTGGTATCTCTTATGGTTATCCCTTGGGGTCTCTCGGACATTTCAATTACTAATGTTATCCGATTTTTCACCGAAGATATCGTACCCCACCCCTTCCGTGTCTCTGGGCCAATAGACATGATTACCTTTGCCAGTTTTTTTGCGTGGATAACAACGTTATTTATGGATCAGGCTTTGCCGGGTATTATTGCTACGATCATCCTTACTCAAATTGCACTGGTCGGAGCAGGTGCCCTGACTTTGATATTTTTCCCATTAATTTCGCCAAAATTTTTTGGGTTCTTTGGGCGCACGCTTGGGCATATTTTTCTGGTCATAACAAGATCAACGCCTGAGTACATTCTCGCACTAATATTTTTGCTGCTTTGGGGCCCTTCGATGCTGCCGGCGGTAATCGCACTTGCACTCCATAATGGAGCGATAATTGGTCATCTAATGGGACGATATACTGAAAGCATGGTATTAAGACCTGACGCTCCCAAAGGTATCAATTTATATGCCTATGACATATTGCCAAAAATTTACAGACAGTTTCTGGCATTCTTGTTTTATCGATGGGAAGTCATCATGCGGGAAACCGCCATATTGGGAATTTTAGGTATTACCACACTAGGCTTTTATATCGACAGTGCTTTCGCCGATCTAAGATATGACAGGGCTATATTGCTTATCATTATTACTGCAATTTTGAACTTGGGTATCGACGTTATGTCCCGGACTATCCGAGCTCGCTTGAGACTGAGAACAAGGGTGGATCTGCTTTAGGTCAAATTAGCTATCAATTTATGCCAAGAATCTTTTTCTTTTTCTATCGAAAATCTCGAAGATAAGGTTTGGCCCTGGGCCTCAAGCTTCTCAACAAATACTCGACTCGCCTCAGCCTGCAACATCAGATCCCGGAGCGCATTGGTATCACCCATGGGATAATAACCACTATAGGAATTTCCCAGTAGACCAATATTACCTTCGATTTCAGAAGCAAGAATAGGGACACCAGCAACCACCGCCTCGGAAATAACATTTGCACCACCTTCAGCCCTAGAACTAATTACCATCAGGTGTGAGTGTTTTAATTCCTGCCGAACTTGCCAACCTGCAACTTCTCCTTTCCAAACATACCTTGAGTTTTGCTCCATTTCCCTGATGGCCCTTGCCGCAGATCTCCCGTCATGTGCCATACCCAAATGTGTAACTCTAATCTTGGATTGGTTTGGTAATGTACGTGCTGCCAAGGCTGTTCGCATTGGATCTTTAATCTCGCGCAAATGACTGACAACGCATATTTTAAAATTACGACCGGATAATCTCCGAGGTCCAGTGAGCGGCATTGCCGATTGAAAAATAACGTGCAACTTTGATTGCAGTGAAACTGGGGTTATATCCTTAACCAAATTATGCAAACCAACCATTGCATCTGCCAACTCCATCGACTTAAGCGTGGGTTTTGGGTGAGTATGTATGAACTCGTTTATATCTGTTCCTGCGAGACACACGACTAAAGGTTTTTCAGGGTAGAGAGCTTTAAAGCGTTCAATGGCTTTGGCACTGCGCCATGCGTGAATGGCGACCATCATATCTGCTGAACGATCATCATAATCCGTGATTGTTGAGACACTATGCCCTAAACTTCGAAAAATACGTGCCCAGCGGTTTGCTGTAGTACGATTTCCGGATTTAGATGTTTGGGCGGACGGTGTAACTTGGATAATTCTCATAATTTTCACGAATAAGTATTTCAAGGCTAATTTTATGACTGCAATTGTCTCAACTAATTATTTATCAGAGTTACTCGAAGATGCCCACTCAAGGACACTAGAGTTGTTAGGGGGCTTGGATGACGAGCAACTCATGGGGCCTAAATTACCGACGGTAAATCCACTACTTTGGGAAATTGGCCATGTCGCATGGTTTTCCGAACAATTCGTACTTCGTAAGTTGCATAACTATCCAGCATCCAGGCCGGAATTGGATAATATCTATGACTCGATTGCAATTGAACACCCTACAAGGTGGGATTTACCCCTCCTAAATCTGGATGAATGCCTTAATTATATTGATGAAATCAAAGATAAACTTTGCTCCAGGCTAAACCATGGTGATGCTACCGAGGCTGATAGCTTTATATATCAGTTTGCGACATTTCATCAGGATATGCACAACGAGGCCTACACTTATAGCCGCCAGACACTCGGATATCCAACTCCTGCCTTTTCAGTCTCAAAGGATTTGAACCTAACCAACGACGATTTTGGTCCCTATCCCGGCGATGCCCAAATTCCTGGAGGTAAATTTATTTTGGGCGCCTCTCATAATGCTGGATTTTTGTTTGATAATGAAAAATGGGCTCACGAAGTTATGGCCTATCCTTTCCAAATTTCGAAAGCTCCCGTAACAAACGAAGAGTTTGCCGCGTTTGTAAAAGACGATGGGTATAAGCGGAGAGATCTATGGCCTGACATCGGGTGGACCTGGCTCAATGAGGAAGGCGCCAGATCTCCCCCCCATTGGGTACCAGATGGGGAGGATAAATGGATTATGAAACGCTTCGACCAACTTATTGACCTACCACCTTATGAACCTGTCATGCATGTCAACTGGTATGAAGCCAGTGCCTATTGCTGTTGGGCCAATCGCCGCCTACCGACAGAAATAGAATGGGAGATAGCAGCCTCCATGGAACCCGATGGCAGTGGAACGGTATTGAGTCATTCCAAACGGACATATCCCTGGGGAAATGACAAAAATACTATAAAAAGGGCAAATCTGGATGGCCGGGGCTCGGGCTGCGTGGATGTAGCTGCCTTTGCAGATGGTGATAGCGCTTTCGGGTGTCGCCAGATGCTTGGGAATATATGGGAGTGGACCAACTCCACCTTTGAACCCTACCCTGGCTTCGTTGCTGACGCCTACAAAGAATACTCCGAACCGGTCTTCTATACCCGAAAGGTGCTAAAAGGCGGCGCATGGGTAACACGCAGCCGAATGATCAATAATTCGCACCGAAATTTTTTTACTCATGAAAGGCGTGACATATTTGCCGGGTTCAGAACCTGTGCAATCCCGGACTGGATTTAAGAAATGATAATTCTTAAACTTCAAGTTGCGTTCAAGAAACTGATAGGTAACTTCTTGGGGATCCAAAACAAATGATGACGCCTTTGTCGGCACTAGATCGGGTCGTGCAGCTCCACGGTAACCGTCCGGCAATTATTGACCAAGAACAAAACTTTACCTGGTCACAACACATTAATCGTATCAGCCGTATTGCAGGATTCCTAATAAGTCTGGGTGTCGGGCCTGGTGATCGTTTCGGCATTATTTGCGAAAACTCATTTCGCTATACTGAGCTACTACATGCTGGATATTGGGGTGGAGCAATTCCGGTCCCCATCAATCATCGCCTAGCTCCACCCGAAATCCTTCATATTTTAGAAGATGCTGAATGTGTTCTTTTGGCCCTCGGGAAAGAATTTTTATCTTTATTGGATTCTGAAGAAATTTCTCCTTGGCATAACCGATGCCTATATATTGGCCCGAATGAAGGAGCATTGCAGCAACCACAATACGAAAAACTCCTCTCGACCACTCGCGCAGCGGTAAAACATCACGCGGATGAAGATGACCTGGCCCTTCTATTGTATACAGGTGGTACCACTGGCCGAAGTAAAGGTGTGCAACTTAGCCATCGTAATATTGTTGCAAACGGAATGCAGATGGCTATCGCTATGAAGGCGGATAAAACGGATGTTTATCTTCATGCCGCGCCTATGTTTCATGCAGCGGATTTGCTCTGCACGGCTTTTACCTTAACAGGTGCGGCACACTCTTATTTGCCCGCCTTTTCGCCATCTAAAACGCTAGAGTTAATTCAACAATATGGAATTACTGTCACAATGATGGCGCCTACCATGATCATTATGTGCCTTACCGACAGCAGTTTCGGAAATTACGACACCTCTAACATGAGAATGATGCTTTATGGATCTTCACCTATGGCAGCGGAATGGGTTCAAAAGTCTATAGAAGGCTTTCAAGATACGGAAATTGTACAAGGATACGGTCTTACGGAGACCTCGCCAATTTTGACATTCCTTGATTGGGAAGACCATAAGGGAGCTGTGGAAACAGGAAAAATCGAAATTCTCAGGGCTGCGGGAAGACCAGTTGTTGGCCTGGATATGCGTATCACTGATGACAACGGTGATGAGGTTCCTTTAGGGGAAGCTGGTGAGGTTACAGTGAAAGGACCCCAGGTCTCTATAGGCTATCTAAATAGACCCGACGAAAATGCAATATCCTTCAGGAATGGGTGGTTCCACACTGGTGATGTCGGGCGTATGGATGAAGAAGGCATATTGTATTTGTTAGACCGCAAAAAAGATATGATCGTTTCTGGCGGTGAGAATATTTATACTTCGGAGGTTGAGGCAGCCTTGTACCAGCACCCCGATGTTCAAGAATGTGCGGTAATCGGCGTTCCGGATGAGAAGTTTGGTGAGGCGTTATTTGCGGTCATCGTAACCTCACCCGGGAGTATCCTCACACAAACTGAAGTCATAAATCATTGTCGCGACCGGATTGGAGGATT
Organism: Rhodospirillales bacterium; assembly: GCA_028345065.1. Taxonomy (GTDB): domain Bacteria; phylum Pseudomonadota; class Alphaproteobacteria; order Rhodospirillales; family UBA2165. The sequence goes on along the minus strand of JAOMCN010000017.1, from coordinate 115 downwards.
TAAAATCCCACGACAAATGGATTTCGTGAAAGAAATGCCCAAGAGCGCTATGGGCAAAATCCTTAAAAATGAACTCCGCCGTATTTACGGCTCAAACATAGATTAGCGAATAAAA
>JAOMCN010000016.1 GCA_028345065.1 Rhodospirillales bacterium | reverse complement strand
TATTCCGCAAAACATCAACCAGCCTTAGAAACAAGGCGGGTCGCCTCAAATAATTTGCACAAAATAGGAAGGCCAACACGATCGGTCAATCAATGAAATTCTCGTGACAATTTAACCGTTGCCAAAACGAAGCAACATGCGTTCACGAACTCGAGGGCTGACAAAATGGCTAATGTCTCCATCAAGACTGCCAATTTCTTTCACTAGTCTCGACGATATAAATTGTTCCCCTTCCGATGCCATGAGAAATACCGTTTCAATTTCTGAGTTTAGCTTTGTATTCATTCCCGTCATTTGGAATTCGTATTCGAAGTCAGTCACGGCTCGAAGACCCCGTATAATCAAAGAAGCTCCGCACGAGGCTGCAAAATTAGTCAGCAACCCTTCAAAAGAACGCACCTCTATCCGACAATCTCTGGTATTCGCTGCCAATTCTATTTCTTCTGCAACCATCTCAACCCGCTCATCTAACGAAAATAACGGACCCTTACCAGCGTTAATCGCCACACCAACGATCAACGCATCTACAACCTGTGCAGCACGTGAAATAATGTCCATGTGCCCATTGGTCACGGGATCAAACGTTCCTGGATAAACTCCTGTCCGATCAGCCATTGGCCTTATCCTTCTGTCTTCAATGCAGTATAAAAACTATTTCAAGCTACTTTTCGTTTACTACTCCTTCCCGAGTACTCTTCGATTCAACGCTACTATCATCAGGCCCCTTAGTCGGCTCATCGCTATATTCATCAACCTGCTCTACATCTCGAATGCGGCTAACCGAAACAACTCGCTCTCCATCAGATACTCTGAACAAGGTGACCCCCCGTGCCGTACGCCCAGTAAAACTGATACCGTCAACCGGCATTCGAATAATTTGGCCTCCATCCGACACCATGACTAACTCATCCGTCTGAATAACCGGAATTATTGCAACCACTGTTGTGAGACTTTTTTCCTTACGTTTTAGATCAATGCTGTCGATACCTTTCCCCCCCCTTTTTGATATACGATAATCGTAGGCTGATGTTCGTTTTCCCATTCCATCGGCAGTAACTGTGAGAATGTATTCTTCAGCGTCAGCCATTTCGACAAATTGAGTTTCTCGGAGGCGATCCGCAAGTCCTTTATCCCGCGATTCATCCTCTTCTCGATCAGTATAGTCACCTCCCGAAAGACGTCGTCCAGCATTAACGGAACGCAGATAATCGTCACGAACGGCGACCTCTGCTTTTACATGTTTGAGGCCTGACATAGCGATTACCTCATCGCCTTTAGTCAATGAGATACCGCGCACTCCGGTTGATGTCCGGCCAGAGAAAACTCGTACATCTGTAACGGGAAACCGAACACACTTTCCATTACGAGTAGCCAGAAAGACGTTACCCTGTTCTTCAAAAACCCTTACACGTACCAAGTGGTCATCCTTATCCATTTTCATGGCTATTTTTCCGTTAGCCCTTACATCGGTAAAATCACTAAGGCGGTTGCGCCGCACGCTCCCGGTCGCGGTTGCAAACATAACAAAGAGGCTGTCCCAACTACTTTCGTCTTCAGGCAACGCCATTACCGTCGTGATATTCTCTCCCTCGTCGAGGGGGAGAATATTGACCATAGCCTTACCCCGAGCTTGCGGCGTTCCTTGCGGTAATTTGTACACCTTTAACTTGTAGACCATGCCATTAGATGAAAAAAATAAAAGAGGTTGATGGGTATGTGCCACAAAAAACGTTTGAAACAAAATCCTCGTCCCGGGTACTCATACCTGAACGCCCTTTGCCACCGCGATTTTGTGCACGGTACGCTGACAACGGAACACGCTTAATGTAGCCTGCATCAGAAACAGTAACGACCATATCTTCCTGCTGGATTAAATCTTCAATATCTTGTTCAAAATATCCTTCTTCAATTGTTGTCCGACGTTCGTTGGCGAATTGCTCTCGCATCTCTTCTAATTCGTCTCGTAGAATGTTAAATAGTAGTTCCTTCGAGGCGAGTATTTCGAGATACTCTGAGATCTTTTCACAAAGCTCTCTTAAATCCTCACCAATTTTATCGCGTTCCAATCCAGTCAATCGATGAAGACGAAGGTCCAAGATAGCTCGTGCCTGTATCTCGGATAATTGATAGGCACCATCAATAACCCGGTACTCAGGATCATCAATTAAGTCGATTAAAGGCGTGATATTTTTAGCTGACCAAGGCTTAGCCATTAACTGTGCTCGCGCCTCTTCTGAATCTTTAGCACTACGAATGAGTTCAATTACCTCATCGATATTTTCGACAGCAACCGCCAAGCCGGCCATAATATGCGCGCGATCACGTGCCTTTCCTAACTCAAAAGTCGTACGCCTTGTGATAACCTCTTCACGGAAGTTTATAAAAGCCTTCAATATCTCTTTTAGGTTCAGCATTTCTGGCCGACCTTCATTCAAGGCGAGCATGTTAACGCCGAAACTCGATTGCAATGGTGAAAATTTGTAAAGTTGATTAAGAACGACGTCCGCCATAGCATCACGTTTTGTCTCTACAACCACGCGCACCCCGTCCCTATCCGACTCGTCACGTAAGTCAGAAACACCCTCGATCTTTTTATCCCGCACCGCCTCGGCAATAATTTCAATCATACGCGACTTATTGACCTGGTAAGGCACCTCAGTAATCACTATGGCTTCTCGGTCTTTTCCTCGAGGCTCTATCGAAGCTCGTCCACGAATGGAGATCGAACCTCGTCCTGTTTGAAATGCCGAAATTATACCCTGGCGTCCGAGGATGATGCCGCCTGTCGGAAAATCTGGTCCCTGAATATTGTGCTCCATCAATTCATCGATAGTTACATCAGGATTTTCAATTACCGCAAAGCACGCATCAATTACCTCGCCCAAGTTATGCGGGGGTATATTTGTTGCCATACCGACGGCAATACCTCCCGCCCCGTTTACTAAAAGATTAGGAAACTGAGCTGGTAAAACGGAAGGTTCCTGAACAGACTCGTCATAGTTTGGTTTGAAATCAACCGTATCCTTATCAATATCCTCTATTAAGGAGTGGGCTGACCGGGCAAGACGGGCCTCCGTGTAACGCATGGCTGCCGCCCTATCGCCGTCCATCGAACCGAAGTTTCCTTGTCCCTGTATAAGGGGTAATCGCATCGAGAAATCCTGAGCCATGCGCACAAGCGCATCGTAAATTGCCGTATCTCCATGGGGATGATATTTCCCCATAACGTCGCCGACAATTCGGGCAGATTTACGAAAAGGCCTGTTGAAATCATACCCTCCTTCCTTCATAGCGTATATGATGCGACGATGGACAGGCTTAAGACCATCACGAACGTCAGGTAAAGCACGACTTACTATTACACTCATGGCATAATCGAGGTAGGAGCTTTTCATCTCCTCCTCAATACTGACAGATACTACTTCCCTGCCCGGAGGAGCGCCTTCTTCACCCTCCTCCGGGGGAATATCATCAGGCGGTACGACTGGGGGAGATCCTTCTGGTGGAAGATCATCAAGCGTATCCGGAGGGGGCGTCAACAAACCATCCTTTTAGTTAGAATTACCAGAATTTGTGGGCAGTTTTTACGTCTGCAAGAACAAATCTTAAACATCTATATATATACCAAAATATACCTCTCCGAACAACTAATTTAGCCCTCTTTTTACTCAAATTATATTCCTGTAACATATTGTTTTAATTGTATTATTTTTGCTAGTTTTAGACAAGTTCACACCAAGTTGATAATCAGATTATTTATGTACCATTTTTAGACAAACATTCCACTGATTCGGCCTAGTTGGGTACAGTTTAGAAGAATGCTTGCAGCAACCTAGCGAGTGCTTTAAAGCCCAGCTAACAATGCCTTCCTCCCGAGATAAAAGAAATGTCCTCGTCTTGGCTATATGTCAGGGCTTATTTAATAGCGGCCGTGGCCTCACGTTTTTGTCAGCCACTCTGACAGGCGTAAACATGTTGGGCGATGATGTCCGCTATGCCACCGTACCTATCACTATGATGCTTGTAGGTACTGCCGCAGGAACCATACCCTCTGCTCATTTGATGAGGTGGATTGGCCGTAAAGCGGGATTTGTCATCACTTCACTCATCGGTACGGTGGGTGCAATGCTTAGCATGTATGCGTTATTGGAGAATAGTTTTATAGGGTTTAACTTCGGTATATTTCTTTTCGGACTTTACGGTGCCGCGGCCCAACAATACAGGTTTGCTGTCGCCGATGCTGCCCCGGACAACTTTAAAGCAAAGGCTATTTCTCTCGTTCTTGCAGCTGGGGTTCTTGGAGCCTTTATTGGGCCTGAAACGGTGGAACTAACCAAAGATGCGTTGGGTTCTGTTGAGTTTGCTGGATCTTTTGTTGCGTTGGCGATATTTACGTTAGCAACTGGTATCATTGTTATTGGTATCGATATTCCCCGCCTATCCAAAAAACAATATAGTGACAAAGGCCGTCCATTGGTTAAAGTCATTCTTCAGCCTGTGGCAATTGTAGCTGTCATCTCTGCAACCCTTGGATATGTCGTTATGAATTTACTTATGACGGCAACACCGATCGCTATGAAAGTCGGCCTGGTTTACGATTTTGAATGGATTAAAATCGTAATAATATGGCACACAGTTGGTATGTTTGCGCCTGGTTTTTTTACCGGCTCTTTGATCAACCGCTTTGGAGTCCTTAACATCATTACCACCGGCGCAATACTCCAAGCAGCGGCCGTTGCTATTGCCTTGATTGGAACTAGTGTCCCCTATTTTTGGTTCTCGCTTTTTCTTTTAGGTATTGGGTGGAATTTCGCGTTCACAGGGGGGACTAAACTCCTAACCGAAGTTCATACTCCCTCAGAAAGAGCAAAGGTCCAGGGAATGAACGACTTTATTGTCTTTACTGGCATGGCTATAGCATCACTATGTGCCGGTACATTATACCACTTTCTAGGATGGCAGTGGGTTAACCTTGCCGCTTTACCTATGATTGCCGTCATTTTGATTGCCGTGATATGGCTAAAAATCGTCCAGCGTAGATCAATAACTGACCAGCAGTTAATCTCCTAGAAATAAAAAATTTTCGACTAATTGCTCCTCTGTCCCAGCGTTGACAAGGTTTTACAGCCTATAAACACGGATAAATCCATTTAGAATTTCACAAATGACGATTTCACCATAATGACAATAAATCTCAAAGGCATTACTAGTACTTTGATTTGAGAAACGAGATAGCATCCACAAAATGGAACCAAAGCCCACCTGTCAAACTAGGTCAAGTTCTATTCAGCATCAAAAATGAAAATTATTGCCCATATGGCCGATGTTGGAGACACCCGTGGATAAAAGTCTTGCTCTCAGTTTAGGCGCCGTCTTAGGTTTTCACTTAGAGCAGAAATTTGTTCCTCTTCAGGATGCCCTTTCCAACGCACCAAAAAATCGGAAAGACTTTCTAACGATCTCTTTATATTTCCTTTTTCAGCCTCTAATACAGCCATTTCAGAGACTAAACCGGCATTATCCGGCGCGATACGATACATTCTCTCTATTACCTCTAGGGCCCGTTCTGAATCATCAGCCTCCATTGCCCGAGTCTTTATATTATTTTGAAGCCGGAGGATTACATCTCTATCACTCACAGATTTGAGGTAATGAGGCTGTAGCCGGGCACCAGGTCCCCTCATTTGAGTAATCAGACCTTGTACCTTGTCTATCGTCAATCGTTGGGCCTTGTTAAAAGGGTCAATCAAATTTTGTTCGCCTTCGTGAGTAATGCGAAGTAAAAAATACCCTGGAAAGTTTAAACCGGTGATATCCCAACCTTGGGTTCTCGCCATGTGAATTAATAAGATTCCCAAAGCCACTGGTAGTCCTTTCCGGCGATCAATTACCCTCATAATATTAGCATTTTGCATATCGTTAAAAGTAGCGATATCGCCGGCGTAACCGTGAACACCGGATAAAACATCAGAAAGAGCAACCGCCAAGTCCCGGGTGTGACGCACACTTCTCGTTGCAACACCCAAGTCCAACGAAATTTGGTCTAAATGTTTACGATATGGGGCTAGATCTTCGTTTGGCAGGTCTAGGGACGCAAGTAACAATGCCATTTCAGCTATATCAAGATTTTCTTCAAAAGGTTTTAGCGCCGGTTCAAGTCGAGATAAAATTTTCCCCCGATCAAATGACATGAAGGTAACCTAACAAATTATTAGCAGAGGATACCAAGTAAATATTTAAAATGGAATTTCGTCATCGAGCTGATCGCTCACAGTTCCTATTTCGTCCGAGTTGGCCTTCATGCTCTCTTCGGAACCACTAAATTCCGACCCCTGCACTGATGAGCCATCGTCCAAGGAGCCACTACTCCGGGAGTCGAGCATGGTCAATTCGCCGCGGAACCTGTTAATTACCACTTCAGTACTATAGCGTTCTTGTCCGTCGTTCCCTGTCCACTTCCGAGTCTGAAGCTGGCCCTCTAAATATACCTTGGACCCCTTTTTTAAATACTTCTCCGCTATCTCTCCGAGGCGGTCATTAAAGATTACTACACGATGCCACTCTGTTTTTTCCCGGCGATCACCGGAACTCCGATCAGTCCAAGATTCAGAGGTAGCTAACGACATATTGACGATCTTATTACCATCCTGGGAATAGCGAACCTCTGGGTCTCGACCAAGATTTCCCACCAGTATTACTTTATTAACACTACCAGCCATATTCGCCCTCCCTATTTTTAGTTTTACCCCTCATCAACTCATGTTTAGCGTTTTTTTTATAGCGATACACCCATAAACTTAACAATAATAATTCTCAGAGACCCAAAATAACCAGATAACCTCCAATATCTCGAAATAGGTGTTCCACCTTTAACAAATTCGAGGTCATAAACGATTTTACATTTGTGCGCTAACAAATAGACACACTTAAATTAAAATTTGAACTGCAGGCTAAGAAGTTACAAATCAAGGATAATTTTTTCTCCTGGCAGCGCTCGGGAAACACAAACCTGCAATTTCGATTCACGTTCTAAATCATCGAGAACCTCGTCACGGTGATCTACACCACCATCAAGATAGTCTACTACACAATTACCGCACCAACCTTCCTCACAGGCGTGAAGAACTTCAATTTCATTTTCCCAAAGCACCTGTAATATCGATTTATCTTCAGGAATCATCAAGGTTTGTCCTGATTGAGCCAGCTCAACTTCGAAAGCCTGATTGCGATTGCCTAGTTTTGCCTCTTCTGCTTTCTCTTCCTTAGATTTTGTAGTCTGAAAAAGTTCAAAATGAACACTTCCAGCGGTCCAGCCGCTTGTCACATCTCGGGCAGCGCTTAATAAACCTGCAGGCCCACAAATATACAGGTTTGCATCTTTCGTCTGCACACCAATGGTTTCCTTGAGATTAATGCCTTTGGAGGGATCGCCCCCGTCATGATAAATAGTAAGGTTATCACCGAAAATTTCTTCTACTTCCTCAATAAATGCAGTTTCCTCTCGAGATTTGGTACAATAATGTAAATGGCATGTCCTATTCTCTGCTTTTAACTTATGGCCCATTGCCAAAAGAGGGGTAATGCCAATACCTCCGCCCAACAAAATATGTGTGCCAGAAATATCCACCAGCTCAAAATTATTAGATGGCCCGGTAACTTGCAATTCGTCACCGACAGATACATTATCGTGCATATATTTGGAGCCACCACCACCCGTTTCTTCCCGCAATACAGCGGTAACATACCGGTTTGGTTCCCCCGGATTGTTGGCTAAAGAGTAGGACCGGATCAAGCCGTTATCTAGGTGAAAATCTAGGTGTGCTCCTGCAGTAAATACTGGTAGATCATCTCCATCCGGGGAAACAAACTCAAAACTCTTTATTCCAGAAGTGAGCTGCCGAAGTTTGTTAACCTTGAGTGTCAATTGCTGCATATTTTGTTAGTCCAGAATTCTTCTTAGCCTCAAAAAAAATTACTCTGTCAGTGAATTGTATACCCAATGATCCACCTCTTTGAAAGAGAACAAAGTAATAGCAAATAGGTGATCGGACGGTTAATTTACAAAAGACATTTACCTCTTTTTTCAAGGAACTCACCCCAACTCGCATAATTGTGAGACCATCAATAAACGGAAAGAGATATACCTTTTGATTGGCCCACCCTGCTTCAAGTTTAGGGTGACACTGTGACTATTAACCCATGACAACATAAATTTCTTTCCGCTTCTAACCAAACCAATTATTGAATCAATATGCCTGATCGTCACTCCAAAAACGCTGCCCACGTTATTATCTCAACTACTTTTGTAAGTCTCTTAGCTGTACCGGCTGTTGGGCCCGCTTTGTCTGCGGTGCAACTCGAATTTGGTATACATAATCGAGATATTGGATGGATGCTAATGTCTTCTTACACTCTTCCAGCTTTGTTGCTGGTACCTGTCACGGGTTACCTGGCAGATCGCTTTGGGAAGAAGCTTATCCTGTTTCCTTCTTTGGTGATTTTTGGCCTCTGCGGTGGACTAGTGAGTTTGGCATCAAATAGCGAAACTTTAATTTGTCTACGTTTTATACAGGGAATTGGTGGCAGCGCACTTGTTACCCTTAGCACCGCTCTAATACCCGATTTTTTTGGCGGGAGTGACCGTATCAAGATAATGGGATATGTCGGGGGAACACAGGGCATAGGCAGCGGACTTCTGCCATTGGTTGGTGGTCTTTTAGCATCAATCACATGGTTTTTCCCATTCATGACAGCTCTGATTGCCTTGCCGGTTGGGTTCTACATGATGTCAACACTTCAGAGTTCAGGATCTGATCTGAATCCAAAGAACAAGCACTATCTCTATCATGCATGGACACATTTAGCAGACCGGCGTGTCATTGAACTCTGTTTCTTTACCTTTGGATTTATTTTTGTCGGTTTTGGCTGCTTCGTGTCATATATACCCTCTTTTATGAATCACAGCTTTGGAACTGGCCCTGCGCTAATTGGCGTTATTATCTCAGCACGCGCAATTACTGGTGCCCTTACATCGGTATTTTTAGTCCAAGCGATGCAATTATTTTCTAGCCGCGCGCTTATAGTTTCCTCATTTATAATTTTAGCAACGGGAATGGCGTCACTTCCCTTTATCACTGGTCCCTTGGGAATATTGTTCTCAGCCCTTTGCTATGGAGCTGGTTTTGGGGTAATCCGACCTCTCATACAGGTTCACCTGTTCGAGATTGCGCCAAAAGACTTACGTGCTACTTTTTCATCTGCCAATGGCATGGCACTTCGGCTTGCCCAGACATTATCACCGTTTGTTGCTGGATTGATGATTGCCTCGTTCGATTTTGATATACTCTACTATTGCGCCACTTCTTTTGCCTCAATAATGGCTATCCTCGCCTTTACAGGAAAATCTTTAAGGCCAAGTCATAAACCTGAATTTTAATAAAAGCATGTCATTCGGACTCGCTTTTTCCTTGGTACCAGTCCATATAAATGAGCATGGCGACCATTAACGTACGCGGCGCCCGCGAACATAATTTAAAAAATATTGATGTTGAAATTCCTAGGGATTCCTTAACGGTGATCACTGGCTTGTCGGGTTCCGGTAAATCGTCATTAGCGTTTGATACAATCTATGCTGAAGGCCAACGACGTTATGTTGAGAGCCTCTCTGCATACGCAAGACAATTTCTAGAGTTGATGCAAAAACCTGACGTGGATTCAATTGAAGGTCTTTCCCCGGCAATTTCGATTGAGCAGAAGACCACCTCGCGCAACCCACGCTCGACGGTCGGAACAGTCACAGAAATCTATGATTATATAAGGCTCATGTTCGCTCGCATTGGCATACCCTACTCGCCATCTACGGGTCTACCTATCGAGGCTCAGACCGTTTCCGAAATGGTCGATCGGGTGATGGAAATGAAAGATGAAACTCGCATCTATCTTCTAGCACCGATTGTACGTGGCCGTAAGGGAGAGTACAGAAAAGAGTTGCACGAACTGGCCAAGAAAGGTTTCCAACGGGTAAAAATAGATGGCGATTTTTACCAAATTGATGAAACCCCGATCCTAGAAAAGAATTTTAAACATGATATTGACGCTGTTGTGGACCGTCTGGTAATACGCCAAGGATTAGAACAACGTCTCGCCGACAGTTTTGAAACAGCGCTTAATCTTTCTGAAGGGTTGGCTTTCACAGAAGACGCTGATTCGGGAAATCGGAATACATTTTCTGCCAAGTTTGCGTGCCCAGTATCTGGCTTTAGTATTGATGAGATTGAACCTCGATTATTTTCATTCAATAATCCATTCGGTGCTTGCCTAGCTTGCGATGGGCTTGGCACCCAAATGTTTTTTGATCCTGAGTTAGCAGTACCTGATCACAGTCTATCGCTCGCCGAAGGAGCTATCGCACCTTGGGATAACTCAAGTTCTCAATTTTATAGCCAGACCCTAAAAAGTCTCGGAAAACATTATGGATTCAACTTAGACACACGTTGGAGTAAACTTAAGAAAAAACACCGAGATATTATTCTTCACGGTTCTAGTGGAACCGATGTAACCATGCACTATAGTGATGGCAAGCAATCCTATAAGCTCAGCAAGGTATTTGAAGGTGTGTTACCGAACATGGAACGACGGTGGCAAGAAACTGATTCATCTTGGGTAAGGGAAGATCTTTCCAAATTTCAAATTACTAAAATATGTGATTCATGCAACGGTAACCGACTTAAGCAGGAAGCGTTAGCTGTCAAGATAAGCAATAAACACATTGGGGACGTGGCACACATGACGATTGACGAAGCCAAGACCTGGTTTGGCGAGTTGCACACCTCTCTCACCAAGAAGCAGAATGAAATTGCTCGGCGTATTCTTAGGGAAATCAACGAAAGACTCGGATTTTTAAAAAATGTAGGATTGGAATACCTAACCTTGGCACGCTCTTCGCGAACTTTATCAGGCGGGGAAAGCCAACGCATCCGGCTGGCTTCGCAAATAGGCTCGGGGCTTACCGGGGTACTTTATGTTCTGGACGAACCGTCTATAGGCCTACATCAGCGGGATAATAATCGACTGTTAACAACCCTTAAGCGTTTGCGTGAACTTGGCAATACGGTCGTTGTGGTCGAACATGATGAAGAAGCGATTTTGAATGCGGACACCGTGGTCGACATGGGTCCAGGCGCTGGTATTCACGGTGGCCAGGTGGTGGCAACTGGTTCACCGACAACCGTCATGGAGGTTTCAGAAAGCCTGACAGGACAATATCTGAATGGCGATCGACAAATCGAAATTCCCAAGAAACGAAGATCTGGCCATAGAGGTCAAACATTAATCCTGAAAGGCGCGAAGGAAAATAACCTTCAAAATATTGATGCTGTATTTCCGCTGGGAACGTTTACCTGTATTACCGGCGTTTCCGGCGGAGGGAAGTCGAGCCTGGTCATTGAAACGCTATATAAGGCCCTGGCACGGAAGATTCATAGTTCACGCCTGCACCCTGGTGCCCATGACAAACTCTTGGGCGTTGAATTCCTTGATAAGGTTGTAGATATTGATCAAACACCTATAGGACGCACTCCCCGCTCTAATCCAGCCACTTACACTGGCGCGTTCACGCCCATCAGGGATTGGTTTTCTGGTCTTCCCGATGCTAAAGCGCGCGGTTACAAACCAGGTCGTTTTTCTTTCAACGTCAAAGGTGGACGATGTGAAGCGTGTCATGGAGATGGTGTCATTAAGATAGAAATGCATTTTCTCCCTGACGTCTATGTCCAATGTGATGTTTGCAAGAGCAGACGCTATAATCGTGAAACGTTGGAAATTACCTTCCGAGGTAAATCTATTGCTGACGTTCTCGATATGACGGTAGAGGAAGGTCTGGAGTTCTTTAAGGCAGTGCCAATTATCCGTACTAAGATGGAAACACTCTGTCGCGTAGGCCTTAGCTATATTCATATAGGGCAGCAAGCGACCACTCTTTCTGGTGGTGAAGCACAACGGGTGAAACTGGCAAAAGAACTGTCTCGCAAAGCTACGGGCAAAACCCTTTATATCCTTGATGAACCCACTACTGGCCTACATTTCGAAGATGTACGTAAGCTCATAGAAGTTCTGCAAGCACTTGTTGATCAAGGTAACACTGTTATTGTAATCGAACACAACCTTGATGTCATCAAAACCGCAGACCACGTAATCGACCTAGGTCCTGAAGGCGGTTTTAAAGGCGGATATATCGTTGCTGTTGGAACACCCGAAGAAATTGCAAAAATGCCAGAAAGCTATACTGGCCAGTACCTTGACCGATGTTTTAAAAAGAAAATTAAACGAGGCAAGAAAAATTCCCTGGCTGTTGAACTTTCTAAAACGATGGAACACATTGGGCATATCTAAAATTACTATTTAGGCCCTGATTTTATCCGTTAGAGAGTTGCGATGGGGGTCGTAGAAGGATATTTCAAAAATATGGATTTAAAATATAAAAACGACAAAGTCGTTCATGTCGTCGGAGGTGGTCTAGCTGGATCTGAAGCAGCCTGGCAACTTTCCCAGTTGGGAATTAGTGTACGGTTGTATGAAATGAGACCTCAGCGTTGTACTGATGCTCATCAAACGGATGTACTCGCAGAACTGGTGTGCTCAAACTCTTTTCGTTCAGACGATGCTCAATACAATGCTGTCGGCGTCCTTCATGAAGAGCTTCGTCGATGCGGATCCCTAATCATGCGTTGTGCAGATGCCAATCGGGTGCCAGCTGGATCCGCATTAGCTGTAGATCGGGATGAATTCAGCCAGGCTGTTCAATCCGCATTGGAAAATGAAAAACTTGTAGATATCGTTCGATTAGAATTGACTGAGCTTCCTCCAACGGAGTGGGATAGTGTTATAATTGCCACTGGACCACTTACCTCCCCTTCTCTTACGTCATCCATTACCGAGTTAACTGGTGAACAAAATCTAGCTTTTTATGACGCCATTGCGCCCATAGCTTATAGGGATAGCATCGACTTCTCAAAAGTCTGGTTTCAGTCACGTTATGATAAGGGTGACGGGGCAGATTATATCAATTGTCCATTAAATGATGAAGAGTACGAAAATTTTATCACAGAGCTACTGAATGCCGAAAAAGTTTTATTCCATGATTGGGAAGAAAATACCCCTTATTTCGAGGGCTGTCTGCCCATAGAGGTGATGGCAGAACGCGGTCTGGAAACACTTGCTTTCGGTCCGATGAAACCAACCGGTTTAACTAACCCACATTTGCCAAGTAAAAGACCAAGGGCCGTGGTGCAACTTCGCCAAGATAACACCCTTGGAACACTCTATAATATGGTCGGTTTTCAGACTAAAATGAAATATGACGAACAAATCCGTATTTTCCAGACTATCCCGGGATTGGAAAAAGCAGAATTTGCTCGTTTAGGTGGCATTCATCGTAATACCTTTATTAATGCTCCAAGGCTTCTGGACCCCACATTACGACTAAAATCTGAACCCAGGCTAAGATTTGCTGGCCAGATCACTGGATGCGAGGGTTATGTTGAGAGTGCTGCCGTTGGTTTGTTAGCTGGAAGGTTTGCCGCTTACGAGAAGTTAGGCCTCTCTCCACAACACCCTAAATCAGGGACCGCGCTGGGCTCTTTACTCGCACATATAACTGGTGGTGGAGATCCAAAAACATACCAACCAATCAATGTAAATTTTGGTCTGTTCCCCCCCTTATCGGAGCAAGGCAGCGGAAACCCCAAAAACAAAGTCAAGCCTATACGTGGAAGAGAAAGGAAAGCCGCATATGCTCGACGCGCTCTGGAGCAAACAGATCTATGGTTGGAAGAAAAAGTCTAGACAAGAGAGCATCTAGTATAATTCTATCACATTAACTAGAAATTTTTGAAGTACGCGATTAAACATTTAGAATAAAAAAATAACAATTATTGACATTTCACCACCTACCATTGCCCACAATTTTTAGTTTTATCCTCAAAACAAAAATGCTTACTTAGCGTCAGTAGTTACCTAATAACGCTCCTACACCCACCACAACTTGCCGGCCAACCCTCCCATTTCTGGGGTCAATGGAATAAGGGTTATACCCTGACTCAGAAATTTGTTTTAGATAAAGAGTGGTTAAAATCGAAGATAAAAATACTGATCGGTGCACCTTACTCACCGAGATATTTCTTTCCAGAGATCTATCAAGGTAATCCTTTGCTATAACACAGACTGATTGAATCGCGTGAACCATGTCGTTATTAAACTCACTGAGATTTTGATCAGGTGCAATTAAGCTAATTGGCAAGGGAAAACGCCCTTGATTTGCCAAATTTGGAAGAGCACGTATTAAACCTGTCAGTCCCCAAGCAATACCAACCTCTGCGGCTTTTTCTTCGAAACCATTTTTCTCTCCTATTGTCTCCAATAATAAAATATTTAAAGCCGCAGAGGTCCCAAATACATAATCTACTAGGGCCTGCTCATTCTTCGGGGGATTGCAGGAAAAATCCGATGCTCTAGCTTCAAAAAGTTGATCAAAAAGAGATTTTGAAAGTCCTCGCTCAAGTATTACCCTGGGAATGTGTTCAAATATATAGTGACCTTGAATACCATTTGAACTGCCTGCATAAATGTTATTAATTGAATCCTGCCACCACTGTAAGCGGATTTGGCCGAGTAAAGGTTCACTAACCATATCTGGTATTCTTGATATTTCCGTATTAAACGCCAAAATTGTAAATAGATCCTCTCTCACGTCTGCCGGTGCAAACAAAGTGAAAAGATACCTGTCCCAATCGTGACGCCTAACTTCTTGGGCACAAAGAGAGAGAAAGTTAAACATTCCCTTTTCTGCCATAAAAAATTGGTGTCTTGCAGTCTTTTTATGGATATTACAGATATTGGAAAAATTAACTCGTTCACTAAGGGCAAAGAATTGAATACATCCTTAACTAGGGTCCATATCTTCGGTGCAGGTTTGGCTGGCCTTTCAGCAGCTGTGTATTGTCTGCAAAGAGGGTTCGAAATTAGGGTGTATGAAGCTGCAAATCATGCTGGTGGACGATGTCGCTCATTTCATGATTCGATCCTCGATTGCCTGATTGACAATGGCAACCACCTGATATTGGGAGGCAACCGTGGAATTTTTGATTATCTGAGACTTATTGGAGGTGACAGGGGCCTCCAAGCAGTCCCTAGTACCTTTCCCTTTATTGATTTGAAAAATGCTGAACGATGGACACTACAACCGGGTAATGTAAAACTTCCATTCTGGATATTCCTGCCGCACCGGCGGATACCAGGTACACATATTAAAGATTACCTAGTACTTAAAAAGATTGCCGCCGCATCTCCCAATTCCACACTAACTAACCACGTTGATCCGAACAGTACCATGTTCAAACGATTTTGGGAGCCTTTGAGCAATGCCGTTCTAAACACTGATGCGAGAGAAGGATCTGCAAGGTTATTAGGAAAAATGCTAGAACTCACGCTCCTTCGTGGTCCTGCTTTTGCCCAGCCTTTTCTCACACCTAAAGGCCTAAGCGCCGCCTTAATTGACCCTGCAATTAAGTATCTTGCCGAACATAAATGCAGCATAACATTTGGTGCACGAGTCAGATCAATCTCATTCTCAGATAACCAAGTGGAAAACTATATCGTTGGAAATGAAGTGGTGACATGTCGCAAGAACGATCACATCATCTTAGCTCTACCACCCAACGAAATAGCAGCACTCGTCCCCGAAGTCACTATTCCAACAAAATATCACCCGATCGTTAATATTCATTTTAAGCCTAACCGATTGTGTCTCCTTCCCAATGACGTACCATTTATCGGTATTATCAACGGAATGTGTCAGTGGGTATTTCGAAAAAATAACCTCCTCTCCGTGACCATCAGCAACGCCAAAGACCTTGTGGAACAAGAAGCCAATGTTTTAGCTAGACAAGCATGGCAAGAAATAGCGACAATTATCCCAGAAAAAGTAATCCCCTTACCGCCCTACCGTGTTTTAAAAGAACGCCGGGCTACCATCTCTCAAACCCCAGCACAGGATAAACTTAGGCCCAATTCATATACAAAATGGGAAAATTTACATCTAGCTGGCGATTGGACCAACACTGGCCTTCCCGCAACCATTGAAAGTGCCGTCCAGTCTGGTCAAAATGCTGCTGAAACAGTAGAAAAGTCCCAAATAAAAAATTTCCCTTAACTAAACAGTTAGAAATTAGGTAATAGGGTGTCGTCTGTCTGTACTTCTAACCAAATTTTGAATTACAATAGGCATAGCCGTTTTAATATTTTCAATTTTGTTGGGGAAAGAGAGATAAACATGGGAAATCCACTAGATTCACTAACAGGAACCGTCGTTCTGGGTCTCATTATCACCGTGGTTATGGTGTTGCTTGTAAACGCCATCGGAGCATAAATATTAAAAGTAGAAGGAGAAATACGTGATGGAATTTGATTCTAATTATTTGATGTTTATTGTTCGGTGGCTTCACGTCCTCAGTGGCGTAATGTGGGTTGGACTTTTGTGGTATTTCAACTTTGTTCAAACACCTACAGTACCAACAATTCCAGCTGAACTTAGGCCCGCTATACCTAAACATATAATGCCGGTCGCTTTATTCTGGTTCAGATGGGCTGCACTATCGACGATAGTGTTTGGTCTCATTCTAGCTTATCAAAGCGAATATCTTCACAAAGCATTAGCTTTGGGATTGACAGATAATGTCTCTAAACATGCTGCCATCGGTTTTGGCATGTGGATGGGACTTATTATGGCGTTTAACGTTTGGTTCATTATTTGGCCAAATCAGCAAAAAGTTATTGGCTTAGTTGAAGCCAGCGACGAAGAGAAACCAAAAGCCGCCAGATCAGCTGGCCTAGCTTCCCGAGTGAATACAATGCTGTCTATACCGATGCTGTATTCCATGGTTTCGGCACAAAATATTTACTAAATTGTTATCCTAAAAAAGAAAAACGGGGCCTATTGGCCCCGTTTTTTTTCTTGGTTCTGGCTGAGCGTGCGCTCCGGATAACATTAATCCATTCGGTTTAATCTAAGCCCAAGATGGATCTGGTCTAATTTATCTACTTGCTCAATCCAACTTATAGAATTGGCTATATGATAAACAAATGGTGTTACGATTTTTTAGGGTATTTATGGTATCTTGAATTTAGTCGACAAGCATCAATGCTGCCGCAATTTTCCGATCTTCGCCTAGAAGGACATTAAAGGTCCGGCACGCCGCCCCGGTATCCATTGGTTCCAGTACCAACCCCATTTCCTTTAGTTCATCGCGGAGTGGAAGGGGAAGAAACCACGTTGTCTTACCGCAACCAAGTAACAATAATTCAACAATGGGTCCAACTTCTAGAACCTTTTTGAAATCATCTATAATTAAGTTGTTTGTATCAATGGGCGCCCAAGGAATTATCTGGTCCGAAAAAACAAGGACCGAATGGTCATATTCTTTATCACTAATCTGGAATTTTCCGTTGCCATAACTTTGAATGATATTACGCCCTTCGATATTCACCGGTGAAAGGTCAAGTGACATTATAAATATCTGCCGTCTTAATTAGAGAATTATATGTTATATGGGTAACTTTTAGGAAATTTTAGCATCATCTGTTCCGGTACCCCGGTCAACATTGAGGTACAATAAAAGCGGGACAGCGAGACAAACAGAGGAATAAGTTCCAACCAATACCCCCCAAATCATTCCAAAGCTAAAACCACGTATGACCTCACCACCTAATATATAGAGGGATCCCAGCGCCAACAGAGTTGTCAGACTTGTCATAACGGTGCGAGACAAGGTCTCATTGATGCTGTTATTCAATAATTGGGTTAGTGGCATTGATTTGTACTTACGCAGGTTCTCCCTCACGCGGTCATATACGACAACCGTATCGTTAATCGAGTAACCGGCTATGGTAAGAATAGCTGCCACCGTCGAGAGATTAAACTCCAGACCGATAAGTGAAAAAATGCCCACCGTCGTCAACACATCATGACAAAGGGCTATTATCGCCCCAAGGCCAAACTGCCACTCAAATCTAAACCATATGTAGGCCAGTATACCCATGATGGCAAATATTACAGCCAAAACCCCGTCACGGAATAATTCATCACTTACTTTCGGTCCAACAAATTCTGTTCTGCGATATTTCACATCAGTGGGTAATGAGGCTTTTACTTTTTCAACAGCTTTTTGCTGTGCTCTTTCTCCTCCATCTTGTTTTTGAATGCGGATCAAAAAATCCGTAGGTTCACCAAATTCCTGAAGAGAGATTTCTCCGAGTTTAAGATCAGAGAGAAGGTTCCGCATCTGGGCCAGATTTCCGGTTTGAGTTGTGCGGATCTCGATCATAATACCACCTTGGAAATCAATCCCGTAATTAAGGCTACGGGTCAATAATGAACCAATCGACACCACTAAGAATAGTACGGATATAATGAAAAAAAACTTTTGTTTTCCGATAAATGTGAGGTTCGGTTTAATCGGAACCAGATTTAGTGTTTTCAACATATTCTCCCCTAAATCGGGACCTTCGTCGGCCTAGAACGCCTGATCCAACCAGCAACCAGCAACCGGGTGAGCATAATAGCGGTAAACATAGATGTAATAATTCCAATCATTAATGTTACTGCAAAACCTTTAATTGGCCCGGATCCAAACTGAAATAGTATAACGGCGGCAATCAAGGTTGTGAGATTTGCATCTATAATCGTACTAATTGCACGGGAGTAACCGGCATCGATCGCAGATATAGGCGTGCGTCCTGCCCTCACTTCTTCGCGTATGCGCTCAAACACCAAAACGTTGGCATCCACTGCCATACCGATGGTCAGGACAATACCAGCTATCCCCGGAAGGGTCAGGGTTGCTTGCAATGCAGACAAGACGGATACAATCAGCACCATATTCACGAGTAGTGCAATATCCGCAAATACTCCGAACAAGCCGTAAACAATAACCATAAAAATGATGACAAACACTAATCCGATTACGCTAGCAACTTTTCCGGCAGCAATAGAATCGGCGCCAAGCCCTGGACCCACTGTCCGTTCTTCTAAAATAACCAAAGGCGCGGGAAGTGCGCCAGCCCGCAAAAGTAATGCTAAATCGTTGGCCTCCTCGGTTGTGAACCCACCACTAATTTGCCCGCTACCACCCAAAATAGGCTCACGTATCACAGGAGCACTCACGACTTTATTATCTAAAACAATAGCAAACGGCTTATTTACATTTTTACGGGTAACATCAGCAAACCGCTTGCCACCCGCCGTATCAAATCGAAAACTAACTACGGGCTCGTTGGTTCGATTATCAAAGGACGGTTGAGAATCCACCAAGTGGTCCCCGCCAACAGCCACGCGCTTTAGAACAAGATAGTGGCGAGGTTCATCCTTCTTCCCCCCTCTATTACTATTAATGGAAGGTAGTAATCGCGATCCAGGCGGCACCCGCCCTTCCATCGCTTCCTCGATGGATCCGTCCAGGTCTAATAAATGAAATGTCATCTTAGCTGTGCGTCCGAGAAGTCGTTTAACCCGTTCGGGATCATCTACGCCCGGCAACTGAAGGAGTATGCGGTCTTCACCTTGACGTTGTATGGTCGGTTCCTTGGTACCAGTTTCATCAATCCGCCTACGCACAATTTCGATTGATTGAGCAACTGCAGCGTCCCGGATTTCTCTTAATCCTTCTTTATTCGGACGGACAGAAATACGGCTGCCATCCACGGTAACGTCAAAGCCTTTTTCAATGTCAGCGAGTAAGCTTTTAGCTAAATCAACCTTATCAGCCTGCAGAATGGTGACAAATACGCCTTTACCCCGATGTCCCAATCTCTTGTAACGGATCTTTTCCCGGCGAAGGGCAATTCTAACTCCATCCACTAGGGAGTTAAGGCGTTCCTTAACAACGGCTTCTACTTTGACTTCCAGGAGAAGATGAGATCCTCCTCGAAGATCTAGCCCCAGGTTCACTTGTTTGTGCGGGAAAAATCCAGGAAAATGATTAGTCGTCTTTTCATCAAAAAGGTTAGGAGCAGCAAAAAGAAATCCTAGACTCACAATCCCAAGGATTAATACCACTTTCCATTTAGCAAAATAGACCACGGCGAGTTTTAATTTATTCTGACTTTATTTTCGGCCAAACAGGCCACCTAATAAGCCACCAGTCTGCTGCTGATCACCGGGCGCCGATATAGTAGAAGATCCCCCTTCTTTAGAGAACACGCCCGCTACCATACTGCGTTGCACTCTCACTTTTATCCCCTCAGCAATTTCAACCGCCAGTTCCTGGTCATTAACAACTTTTGTTACCTTTCCCATTATGCCGCCACCCGTTATTACCCTATCGCCACGGCTGATTGAGCCCAGCATTTCACGATGAACTTTAGCTTTTTTCTGTTGGGGCCTGATAAGCAAAAAATAAAAAACCGCAAAGATAAGGACCAGCGGCAAAATTGTTGCAAAACCGCCACCTGCGTCTCCAGCACCCTGCGCATACGCCGGCGAAATAAACATCAATGACTCCTCAAATAAAATCTTTATATGGCGCGAAATATATAGCGGTCGGCCTTCAATGCAAACTAAACCTTTTGATTTTTCAAATTATGGAATTGTTATGTAAATAATTCCAGACCAATAAAAATATGAATGTTGCAACGACAATTACGCCCATTAATATTCAAACGATTTGATATAAAGGATGAAAAAGTGAATGAACCAAATTTTCAAGCTGCACGAATAATCGTAATTCTTGGTACTTCCCGACCAAACAGTTATACGTCCAAAGCACTCCTACCAATAATTGATGAGTTGAAAATTAACAATGTCCCTTTTGACCTTATTGATCCATCAAAACTAAGCCTTTTATGGCCTGGAATTGATGGTAATGAAAGAGACGTGCTCAAAATCAAGGATATCTGTTCGCAAGCAGACGGTATAATATTTTCAACCCCTGAATACCACGGTAGTATGAGCGCATGTGCAAAATTAATTATCGAAAACCTAGGCTTTCCTTCTGTTTTAGCTGGAAAACCAATGGTTATTTTGGGCGTAGCAGCAGGCTCAGCAGGAGCTATCAAAAGTTTGGAACAGCTTCGATGTGTGCTATCCCATATCGGCGCAATTGTGTTACCCGGACCAGTCAGTGTAGCTAGTGTTAACAACGTCTTCGGTTCGGACGGGTTATGCGGGGACCCAAATATCGAAAAAAGACTGCGTGAATTGGTGCGCATTCTAATGGATTATATTGACCCTTAGATTTCATATGTTAGTGTCCCGCGCCCTTATGACGGGAGTAGTTTGTTAATGAATGAGCACGACCCCCAAGCCTATTTAGAGCGCATCGCTAGTGCCTTGGAACGTATGGTGCCCAAACAACTTGCTGGCGTGGACCTAACAGGCGCAGATGCTTTCGTATGGCATTCTGATCCAGAGGCCCTAGAGACCATACTTGAAGTTAATCGAATTGATCTAGAATTACTATGTGGTATCCAGTTACAGACGGATATTCTTTACGCCAATACCAAACGCTTTGCAGAGGACTTACCAGCCAACAATGCTCTTTTATGGGGAGCCCGCGGCACTGGTAAAAGTTCGCTCATAAAAGCTATTCATGGCAACATAAATGAGAAACATGGATACAACCTAGCACTTGTCGAAATCCATCGTGAAGATATCCACTCTCTACCTCGTTTACTTAGTATATTAAAAAACCAAAAACGAAGGTGTATATTGTTTTGTGATGATCTATCATTTGAAGCAGAAGATACAAACTTCAAATCTCTTAAGGCTGTACTCGAAGGAGGGATTGAAGGTCGTCCCAAAAACATAATTTTTTATGCAACCTCAAACCGCCGCCACTTAATGCCCCGTGAGATGATCGAGAATGAAAGTTCTAGCGCCATCCACACTGCGGAAGCGGTTGAGGAAAAAGTTTCTCTCTCAGACCGTTTTGGTTTGTGGCTGGGTTTTCACCCATTGAACCAAGAAACATATTTTGAAATTGTTGAAGCCTATGCCAATAATTTTGGGCTGGACTTCGACAAAGAAATGATTCGTGCAGAGTCTTTGGAGTGGTCTATAACGAGGGGCTCTCGTTCAGGCCGTGTCGCATGGCAGTTTATACAGGACTTTGCTGGCCGCCTAGGTAAAAAGGCCGGATAATAAAACAACTTATTTAGCCTTTTGAAATGCGCTTGTGCACTGCAGTACGACGGCCATTAATATTGCTAATTTTTAAAATAGGATTGACCGCCTTGTTTCCTTTCCGTATCTCAAAATGCAATTGTGGACGAGATACGTTTCCGGAACTTCCAACGCGGGCAACTGCCTGCCCTTTTTTTACCTTATCACCCCGGCGCACAGTTAAGATTTCGTTATGTGCATATGCAGTAACCCATCCGTTACCATGTTTTATCAGCAACAAATTGCCAAAGCCGCGCAATTCGTTTCCCGCATAAGCCACAATACCAGAGCCCGCAGACCGGACAACCGTCCCCTTCGGAGCCATAATATTTACGCCGTCATTATGTAACCCTCTACCTTTAGCCCCAAATCTGGAGATTAATGCTCCCTTTACTGGCCAGATGAATAAAGAGCCTTTCCGCACCGGCGGCAACATAGTTCCATATAATATTCCCAATTTTCTTTTAGAATTTTTTGGTGGATGGGTGGAAAAAATAGTCCCTCTTTTTGTCTGTGGCTTTGTGCCAGGGTTAATTGCAAGAAAAGTCAAATCGTCATTAGCTGTTTTTATTTTCCGCGCTCCTTTTGTAAGGAGCTTTTTTTCTGAAATAGTTGGAGGCGAAAGTTCCTCCCTACTGATCTCTTGAGTTCTTTTGAAAGCAGCTAGTTTAAGGGGTTTTCCTGGAGAATTTGATAGTATCAAACTCTGCCCAACAAATATTCGAAACGGAGGCTCTATCTGGTTCAAGATTGCGAGTTCGTAGATATCAGTGTTATGTGCCTGTGCAATTCTCCAAAGTGTCTCTCCATTTGCAACAATGTGTTCTCTGGAATTTTCTCCAATTCGACTTTCAAGATAATTTTTATCTTTTTTTTGCGAAGATGAAGTTAATGGAGAATTATGAGTATTCCTCGCAGAATTTACCAAACCTATTTCATTGCCTGAATAACCAATGCCAGTACTCTTAGGGGGCCACTCCAAATTTCCACAAGCTGATAGTATAGCGACTAAAAGCATCAAAAGTATTGGACTAATCCTAATCATACCTTCGCCAATACTTCCGTTGGTATTAGCGGGACAAAATTTACATCCCGCAACTCTTCGGTTTCCAGACCATTCAATGTACGGGTTACCCGCACAATCTTTTGCAAGGTAGATTCCAAACCAATAGGAACGACCATAACACCACCAATCGTCAACTGGTCTGCAAGTACCGGCGGCACATCTAAAGAAGCTGCCGTCACAATAATTCGATCAAAAGGGGTTTGCTCTTTCCAACCAATAGTACCGTCCCCACACTTTGTTGTAATATTGTTAATTTGGAGGTCTTGAAATCTAGCTTCAGCATTGTCCAATAATGGTTTATGCCTTTCGACCGAGTAAACCCGCCGCGCAAGCCTGGCGAGGACGACGGTCTGATATCCCGATCCGGTGCCCACCTCCAACACTTTCATTCTGTCCGTCAGACGTAAAGCCTGTGTCATGATACCTACAACACTTGGTTGGCTAAGGGTTTGTTCGTAGCCAATCGGGAGAGTAGTATCTTCGTACGCATGGCGTCTAAGAGAAGGCGGAACAAAAACCTCTCTCGGGATAGCCTCCATGGCCGCCATAACAGCGGTATCTGTTACGCCAAGGCGACGAAGTGCCAAAACGATTTGGATCCTCCGGTGATCAAAGTTCATACAATCCTCTAATCGACGTTAATCACTGCCAAATACGCCCTTGAGAATTTTTATTGTTGGTTTGTGTGTCAAATTCATGGAGATTGGTGTTATAGAAACGGCATTACGTTCGATAGCGTTAATATCCGTGCCAACAGAGTGTTTTGTCCTACCGCGCCTCTGACCAATCCAATAATATCGTTTATCCCGCGGATCTCGGTGCTCAATGATTTCGTCACTTAGCTTGTTGCTACGTCCTTCCCGTGTCACCTCAATACCTCGTACGTCGTTACTCAGGACAGCCGGGAAATTAACGTTGATCAGGACATCTTTCTGCCATGCAAATTGTGTCACCTTCTTTATGACCTGTGCTGCATAACCTTGGGCAGCCGAATAAATTCGTGTTGTATCTTGGTGTAGGTCGCGATGATCCTCTTCATTCATATCCTGGCTTAACGCAATCGCCGGAATTCCAAAGAGCGTCGCCTCCATTGCAGCAGCAACTGTACCAGAGTAAGTCATATCTTCACCTACATTTCTTCCCTTGTTGACACCCGATAGTACCAAGTCCGGCTTACAATGTTTCATTATTTGGTTAACGGCTAGTAAAACACAGTCAGTGGGGGTGCCATTTACCGCAAATCGCCTCTGTCCTCGTTTTATAATGCGCAGCGGTCGGCGTAGTGTAAGCGAGTGCCCGGTCGCGCTTTGTTCTTTAACGGGCGCTACTATCCACACCTCGCTGGAAAGCGTATTTGCAACTTTCTCCAGAATTTTAAGTCCAGGAGCATCAATGCCGTCATCATTAGCCAATAATATACGTACATTTTCTTTATTTATTAGCGCCTCATCCATTAAACTTAGGTGTCCTTACGGATCACTTCGAGGCCACCCATATATTTTTGAAGCACTTCAGGTATTTCAACGGAACCATCTTCTTTCTGATAATTCTCCAAAAGGGCAATGAGAGTCCGGCCCACAGCAATTCCAGAACCATTTAGAGTATGAACAAAGCGAGTGCCTTTTTGATGTTTTGAGCGATAACGGGCCTTCATACGTCGTGCTTGAAAATCACCGCATGTTGAACAAGAAGATATTTCTCGATAATTACCGTGACCTCCATTCTGCCCCGGAAGCCACACCTCAATATCATAGGTTTTAGATGCACTAAATCCCATATCCCCAGTAGCGAGTAAAACCGTTTTGTAAGGTAAACCTAGGCGTTTAAGCACCTCCTCTGCGCAGTTTGTCATCCGTTCCAATTCAATAGAAGACGCGTCAGGGTGCGTGATGCTCACCAATTCCACCTTAGTGAACTGATGCTGCCGAAGCATGCCACGAGTATCCTTCCCAGCTGCACCAGCTTCGGACCGGAAACACGACGTCATAGCTGTATAGCGCTGGGGCAGATCAACTTCGTCCAAAATTTCACCACTGACTATATTGGTTAGCGGAACTTCGGCAGTCGGGATTAGCCAGTAGCCATTTTCAGTTCTAAACAAATCCTCCTTAAACTTGGGCAGTTGTCCAGTGCCGAAGGCGGCATTATCTCGCACTAAGGCAGGCGGGTTAATCTCTGTGTAACCATGTTCGGTGGTGTGGAGATCCAGCATAAACGCTCCTAAGGCTCGTTCCAAACGGGCAAGTGATCCCGATAGCATACAAAATCGTGATCCCGACATTTTTGCTGCAGTCTGAAAATCCATCATCCCTAAAGCTTCACCGATATCAAAATGCTCTTTAACCGAAAAGTCGAACGACGTCAGATCACCCCATTTTCGAATTTCGACATTGTCTTCAGCATCCAAACCATCGGGAACATCAGGCAACGGTATATTGGGAATTCCGGCCATTAGCCTGTTCAGTTCCTCATTTGCGAGTTTTGCACCTTCCTCAGCCGCAGCTTGTTTCTCTTTTGAATTGGCAACTTCCTTAATAGCTTGGGAGGCATCCTCTCCTGCAGCTTTCAATTTGCCAATTTCATTAGAGAGTTCGTTTCGTCGGGTTTGTAAAAGCTGGGCATGGGTTTCCTGTTCTCGACGTTTTCTGTCAACTTCTATTAACGTTGACGACTGAGGTTCTAATTTTCTCCTTTTAAGAGCGGTATCAAAGATCTCAGGTTCTTCGCGAATCAATTTAATGTCGAACATAGGGAACCAGCAAATAATGTTTTAATATGTGTTTACCCGAGAGAGTCTTATAGGCTGCGCTGCAAATACCAGCAAGGGAGGTATTACAAATAATGGTTGCTTAAATCTTAAAATTGCCCGCCCTTGGTTAGGGATTAGTAATTGACTAGGGCAAATTAAAGTCTGTCTCTTCTGTTATTTCCTCTTCGTAGTCGTCTTCTAGGTTTCTCCTTTTTTTCTCGACTGCTCGGACAGCAAAAATTGACACTTCGTAAAGTACGATGATTGGTATGGCGAGACCCACTTGGCTAATAACATCTGGCGGTGTGATGATGGCAGCGCCGATAAAGGAAAAAACTACCGCATACTTACGCTTGTCAGCCAGGCCCCGAGATGTCGTCAAACCTGCGCGAGCCAGCAGTGTGAGAACAATTGGTAATTGAAAGCTTAATCCAAAGGCAAATATCAAACGCATCACTAGTGAAAGATATTCGTTAACCTTTGGCTCTAGTTGAACCGGCAAGGCACCTGGCGAACCAATTGTTTCAAAGCTTATAAAGAATTGCCAAGCTAGCGGAAATATAAAATAGTATACCAACGCGCCGCCTAGAAAGAAAAGGATAGGTGATAAAATTAAATAAGGCAGTAGCGCCTTTTTCTCGTTACCGTAAAGACCTGGAGCGACAAAACGCCAAAACTGTGCTGCCACAAATGGAAATGCTACAAATATAGCTGTCCAGAAGCTCACTTTGATATAGGTAAAAAACGCCTCATGGAGGGCAGTAAAAATCATTCGGCGGGTGCCCCCCCGCTCCGCTAGAACATCTGCCAAAGGTTGAACCAAAAATGCATATATGTGTTCTTTAAAGGCAAAGAAAATAAAAAATAGCAATATAATAGCGATTACCGACTTCAAGAGCCGGTTACGAAGCTCAACCAAGTGCTCCATTAAAGGCATTTTATGACTGTCGTTAATGTCACTCAATGAGTTGCACTCTTATCAGCGCTCAAATCATTCTTTGTTTTTTGATTGAGCATTATCATCTTCGTCTTTTTCTATCGGAGTATGATGCTCATCAGCATCACTCACATCCTTTGGAGGATGCAAGTCATCTTCAAATGCCTCAACGGAATAATTACCATCGTCATCATACTCCACAGCATCTTTGAATTCATCCTGGAGACCAATCGTATTTTCAGTTACCGCCTCTAAATTCATCTGGCCCGCCGTATTAATCTCTTCACGTACCTCCTCCAATTCATTTTCACGGATCATATCATCGACATGAGTTCGGAACTCTCTAGTCACTACCTTTGCCTTATTAATCCAAATTCCCACGTTACGAAGGACTTTAGGCAACTCTTTTGGTCCGACGACCAATAGGACGACGACCGCAATAAGGAATAATTCTGGCCAGCCAATATCAAACATTGCGACCCGCGCTAATTAAAAATCAATAATGAATATCGCGGATGAACACCAGGTCTTTTAACTGACGCCCATTCGTCAGTCTTTTTCAGACTGAGCTTCCACCGTTGAAGCCTTCGCTGATGAGGGAACATCCTTAGCCTCTACAGGCTCGGGCTCATCTTCTTTGACTCCTTTTTTAAAGGATCTCAGCCCCTTACCAAAATCACCCATTAATTGGGAAATCTTTCCGCGCCCGCCAAATAAGACTAGGACAATTGCTAGGACAACTACCCACTGCCAAATTCCACCAATTCCCATAACTTAACTCTTCCATGCCTGTATTTAAAAAGATCAGCCTGAATAATGGCAGAATCGGCAACCAAGGGCAACGTAAACGGAAACCTTTTCAATTGAAGGTTAAAGGTATCCTATTAATTTGAATTATATTTATACTCTTAATAACAAAAATAAAATTACTTAAACAATTAAAATATTTATTCAACATTTTAGATAATTTTCAAGTAAATGAACTATATTACAAACATTTTTTTGTTTATTTATTTTGGCAGAACATCTTTCATGCGTGAATGTATTTGTGGGGATATAAAATTTTCGATCGGCCCCAAAAAAGATTTCGCATATAAGGCCATTTTAGGGTCAGATGGAGATAATTCAGCGAGAAGAAGTTCAGCATTTTTATAAATTGCTTCGCTGTAACTTCTAGCCTCTCTTTCGACTGCTCTGAAAGCCTTCTCGTTCTCTCTAGCCAAATATCGCACAGGGTTGCCCATGAACAAACGATGGCGAATGTTCGTATTAAAAATTACAAATCGCGCCATAACGTCAATTGAAGGCGGCGACCCCGCCTCCATGCTTCCAAAATAACTTTCTGGGCTTATTTTACAAAACATAAGGTCTTCCGAGGATTGGCAATAATAAAGGTCGTCATTCACGGTTACCGCCCTTAGATGCACCTCATAATCCATAGTGCTAAAATAGTTTATAATTTCTGGCCGCTGCTCAAACATGAGAGGGTGAGGAAAAAAACAATTGGCGACAAAACCATTATCACTAACATTCCAATTTATCTGGGTAGGGTACATTGAAGGTTTTTTAGCGTCGATAAACATGGAACGAGGAAGGGGGTGCATATTATCCATACCAATTCGAACTAGCTCCCGGGGCGATAGGGGTTTAGGTAGGAGTGACCTGAGAATTGGTATAGCTTTCTCCTCAATCAACCGAACAAACATCCCAGCATAAGCTTTTTTGCCTTTTACGCGCTGTTCATGAATATGTGCGAATGAACCATCCGAAAAAATAAAATCCGAATCCAATAACATAATTGCGGTTTCACTTGACTCTTTCGCCAGGTTCATATGATGCCGAGAGGTCTCACGTTGGACATTATGTTTGACGATAGTCGGATCAGAATTGTTAATAGCATCCAAGAGAGTAACATTTCGGTAAGCCAAGTCTTCGTAAAATACAAACTCGACGATTGCCAATTTTTTAAGCTTAGTTATTTCCGGCCGGAAGTAAATTTCAGATGCCCGATCTGTGTATATTCTATAAGTAACATCTGCGGCTGCACTAAGTGCTGGAATATTGCCGGGTGCTAATTGGCTGGCGAGTGCAAACTCCACAAATCTCCTGACAAAGCGCTTCCCCCAGACAGTAACGAAGATCTCGTAGCGCAAATCGGTCCATCCTTTAAGACACAGTATTAGACTTTCGATCCACCTTTTCTTATGTTAGGACGTCGTCTTGATCTGGATCAAGAGGCTCCCAGACGACGCTTCCCGTATTTGTTACTTCTTCTAAAACGTCAGGATCTTTCATCAGCGCCACGTTACCTCGCGTTGTTAAAGTTTGGATAGCGGGGCGTTTATCCATTAGGCCCGAAGCTTTTAAGTCATCAAGACCCGGCAAGTCATCAAGGCTCTCAAGGCCAAAGTGATCTAAAAAGCTCTCAGTGGTTCCCCAAGTTACTGGCCTTCCTGGCGTCCGGCGACGACCTCGAGGCCTGATCCAGGCAGCTTCAAGAAGAACATCCAAAGTACCTCTACTAACGCTCACACCACGAATCTCTTCAATCTCCGCACGGGTAATTGGCTGATGGTAGGAAATAATGGCAAGGGTTTCAACTGCAGCACGGGACAACTTGCGGATCATTTCCTTTTCAACAACAAGCTGTGCTCTAATGTCAGGAGCGGTTCGGAAAGCCCAATTATTCCCAGCTTTAACAAGGTTCACACCGCGGTTTTTATACATTGCGGTTAACTTCCTCAATAACGGTTGAATATCCACCCCTCCAGGAAGACGGTCGGCAATTATTTTTTCTGGAATTGGGTTTTCAGAAGCGAATAATAAAGCTTCTAATAACCTCAAATTATATTGGAATAATTCACTCATTATTTTAATTTTATCTCCACTGGATGAATAGATTTATTGCCTCCGAACTCACTAGCGTTTTGAGCTGCGCGCACATATACAGCCCCAAAGGTCTCGGTTTGTCGTATTTTCAATTCACCCTGTTTGGTAAGTTGAAGCGCAGCCGATAGGGCCGATGCCACCATAGAGCGGCTGACTAAATCGCCTTTAATTTCAGCAGGTAAAAACTGTAATAAGCTCGTCCAATCAGGCATTGAACCCAACATTTTGGTTAACCACTTTAGTCCGTCATCTGTCGAATAAAGATCGGACAACTCTACGCGAAGAATTTTAACATTTGATCGATGGGTATGTTCGCCGTAGGCCTTTAGTAAATCATATATACTGGCCTCAAAGGCGCTGTTCAGGTTATAGCCAAATTTTTCCGGATTGCCCCGTCGGAAGAAATCCCGACCAAGCTGATCCCGGC
Source organism: Rhodospirillales bacterium (assembly GCA_028345065.1). Classification (GTDB taxonomy): domain Bacteria; phylum Pseudomonadota; class Alphaproteobacteria; order Rhodospirillales; family UBA2165. The sequence goes on along the minus strand of JAOMCN010000016.1, from coordinate 10,830 downwards.
TCAAAAGTTTTTCACCGGCTTGCTGCATACTTTCAAGCCGCAAAAGCTGAAACTGAAGGGCAGCGGCCATTTCTTCACCTGTTGGCTCTTCATCATCAGTGGAAGTGGGTAGTAGTAAAAGTGATTTTAGATAGGCCAGCCAAGCAGCCATTACAAGGTAATCGGCCGCGAGCTCTAAATTAGCTTGGCGTAACTTCGCCACCCAAGCCAAATACTGATCTGCTAATTCGAGTATTGAAATTTGGGTCAGATCCACCTTCTGTTCACGAGCCAAAGTTAAAAGCACATCGATCGGCCCCGCAAAACCATCCACATCCAAAACTAACCGCTGGTCAGATGATGGGGCAAACTCTTTATCATCTTCAAATTTACTAAAATTTGTTTCCATGTCTTCGGCCATTTTATTTTAAATTCCCACCGCTAACGTTATGAAAATCATCAAGTATTGAGCGGGCTGCAAAACCAACCAATTGAACACATCAACATCCAAACCAACCTGCCTACCCATCCAAGGCAATAAGAACAATGCAATTAGAATGATAACAATACCCGCTCGTTCCAAACGGGCAAATAATTGCCCCAATCGCCATGGCAAGATTGCAACGGCAAGCCGACCACCATCTAACGGGGGAAGCGGCAACATATTGAAAACAAATAATATTAAATTAATTGCCATGGATGAATATATTGCAGCACCTAACCAAGGCTTAATAGGTTGGGGGAAAATCGGCACGATGTAGAACAAAAGTGCCGACAAAAATGCTAGAATCAAATTCGATGTTGGTCCGGCTGCAGCGACAAGAATCGTATCTCGCCTCCAATGTTTAAGATTCCAATAATTTATGGGTACTGGTTTTGCATAACCAAAGGCTGCGGTTCCTCCGGAAATAATTAAGAGCGTACCAGGCAAAATTATAGTTCCAAAAGGATCAATGTGGTTTAAAGGATTAAATGTAACTCGTCCCATTTTGTATGCTGTATCGTCACCTAGTTTCCAGGCAACCCAGCCGTGGCTCGCTTCATGCAAAGGTATAGCTATTAATATAGGCAATACCCATGCTGAAATACGGAAAAGGACCCCGTATTCCTCCATCAGCCAACCATTAGATCATTAAATTGGGATAGTGTGTCGTGCACATTGAAATCTCCCGCAGTGGGTAATAACTGGGTGGCGCGTGACCAACGCTCACAAGCCTTAGCAGTCATATTCTCTGCGCCAGCAGTAACGGAAATCATTTCATCCATCTTTCCGTTACAATGAAGGACCAAGTCGCACCCGGCATCGAGAGCCTCCGTGGTTCTTTCCTTTATACCTCCTGATAAAGCCTGCATCGAGAGATCATCCGATATTAATAATCCATCATATCCTATATACCCTCGGACTACTTTTTCGATTACCCTGGGTGAGTTAGTTACCGGATTATTTTCATCAATTTCCGAAAATATTATATGGGCCGTCATTGCTAATGGCATTTGGTTAAAACATCGAAACGCTTCAAAATCGGTCTCCATTAACTCCTCAATTGTTGCATCGACCGTGGGGAGGTCTGTATGACTATCAACTAGTGCCCGTCCGTGTCCGGGTATATGTTTGATTACCGGTAATACTCGTCCTGAGAGAAGCCCATCGCAAACTGCGATAGCTAATTTTTTGATGAGTTCAAGGTCGTTGCCTAGCGCCCGGTCACCGATAATCGGGTCAGCACAACCTATAGGAATGTCCAAAACTGGAGTACAATTGACATTAATCCCTAACGCATGGAGCTCTTCAGCAATAAGACGAAAATTTAATTGTATAGCTTTACTTGCAATTTCCTCGCCTTTTAAATTAGCCAAATCTACGAAACTTTGAGCTGGCGGAGGATGTCGCCAGTGAGGCGGCTTAAGACGGGTCACTCGCCCCCCCTCTTGATCAATAAAAACAGGTGCACCCTCTTGGCCAATCACATGTCGGAACTCGTTGGTTAAAGCTTTTACCTGGCCCGGGTTAACACAATTTCTCTCAAAAAGGATCAATCCAAATGGATTAGTTTCCTTAAACAGGGCTTGCTCATTTTTTGAAAGTTTACTACCAGCACAGCCGAGTATAGCGGCCAGCGGAATTTTGCGACCCACTGTTATTTTTCCGGCCGTATTACTAGACAACGAACCTTGACTTTAGACAACTCCCTGCAAAGTTTTTTTGCCGATTCCGCATCTTTTAGAGGACCGGCTCTTAATCGGAAATAAATACCTTTAGCCCCAAGATCAGCCTTTACAACGTTTAACTCTAAATTACTCAGGAGTGTGCGGTGGCGTGCTTTAAGACGGCGCCATTCATTTTGCGCGGCCGTTTCTTTACGAACCGCAGCTAGTTGAATCTGAAATGATCTCGTCGAAATACTAGCCGAAGAAGGAACGGCGTCTAAGTTCCCCACGGGCTTACTTTGCAACGGAGTGGCGGCATCTGGTAATCCAGCCCTACTCTCCTTATTTGGCGTAATATCTTTACTGGCATTTTTTATAGAAGTCCGTGTTGTAGAAGACGATGTTTTGGGTTCGACAGATGACTGCAGTATCCCCGCCTTACCCTTGACGCCCAATTTAGGGTTAACGGTCTCCGGCAATAGAGTTTCAACTGTTTTAGATGAAGGCCGAATTACATTGGGGTCAGGACTTTTCAAAGTCGATAAACTATTTCCAGGCATAGGCAGTGGCTGTTCTGGTACTTCCTGAACGTTTTCACCTTCCGGTCGCGTTGGATTTTTGCCGAATGCATCATCATAAATTGTTATATCCCGATTAGGAATTGGCATCCCTCCGGGTATGATTGGCTTGATTTTAAAGGCACCATTAGGGGCGATTACTAGAGGGATTTGGTTAGGATCAGGTTTTAACCAATATTTTCCCCATATTATCCAGGTTCCCCCAGAGGCTACAATGATAATGATAATTAATAAAATGAAGCGAAAACCCTTACGACGTTTTGGTGAACGTTGCGCCACTCTCTCAAACTCAATATTATCCGACCTTATTTCGCCATGATCCAACTCAGGGATTTCGTCGAGTGGTACTTCGTCCGATTCTACATCGTCAGGGGCATCCAATGTTCTATCAGCAGGTGCTATCATTTCATTTCTTTGACTGGTTCCACCCCAATTACCTGCAATCCTGAAGCGATCACCGAGGCCAATGCCCCAACAAGCACTAATCGGGCTAGAGTTAGCGGTTTATTATTATCGGTTACGAACCTGAGACTTGTATCCTCCTTAGCACCCTTGGTCCACAGTGCATGAAAGGTCCCAGATAATTCAATTAAATAGTAAGCAATTCTATGAGGCTCACGAGCTTCAGCGGCATTTTCCAAAGTTCTTGGCCAAGCTGCCATTTGCTTTATCAACAATAACTCTCCCGAATCACTTAAAAGCTCCAAGGGTGCTTTCTCGATAGCATCCGGAGTCAATTCTAGTTTTTCAAAAACTTCTTTTGCATGCCGAAGAACCGAATGACAACGTGCGTGGGAATACTGAACATAATATACTGGGTTATCTCGACTTTTTTCCATAACTTTTCTTAGGTCAAAATCGAGGGGGGCATCATTTTTTCGAGTTAGCATAATAAAACGCACAACGTCTTTACCAACTAAATCTAGTACGTCCCGAAGCTTAGTAAATGCACCTGAACGTTTTGACATTTTGATGGACTTACCATTTTCCATGAGATTGACCATATGACATAACTTAACATCCAAAGATCCCTGACCTTGTGTAAGCGCGTTAACAGCAGCATCCATTCGTTTGATATAACCGCCGTGATCTGCACCCATTATATCGATCATCTCAAAGAAGCCGCGTTTAAATTTATCTAAATGGTAGGCCATATCAGAAGCAAAATAGGTCCAATTGCCATCAGACTTTTTGATTGGACGATCTATATCGTCACCAAATTGCGTAGATCGAAACAATGTTTGTGGTCTCTCTTCCCAGTCATCCAGTTTTTTTCCCTTTGGAGCTTCAAGGATGCCAGTATATGTCAATCCTTGCCCTTCAAGAAATTTGACGACTTCATTAACTCTTCCCTTTTCAACCATTATTCTCTCTGAACTAAAATGGTCATGCCGCACCCCGAGTAAGTCCAAATCTTCCCGGATCAAGTCCATCATAGCATCGATGGCAAATTTTCGGAACGGCGCTAACCACTCTTTTTCGCTTGCACTCATCCATTTGTCGCCGTCCTTTTCTTTTAGCAATTTAGCTATATCGACCAAATACGATCCAGGATACAGCCCGTCAGGCATCTGTTCGATTTTAGCGCCGTGACATTCTTGATATCGCAGATAAAGAGAACGCGCCAAGACATCAACCTGCGTGCCGGCGTCGTTAATATAGTATTCTTTGGTTACATTATATCCAGCCTTAGATAATATTGAGGCCAAGGCATCCCCTATAACAGCCCCTCTGGCGTGTCCCACATGAAGTGGTCCGGTGGGATTAGCAGAAACGTACTCTATGTTAACAGGAATGCCTCTACCAATGTCTGAATTTCCATAGTTAGTTCCATCTGCAACAATTTCTCGAAGCCTATCCCACCAAAAGTTTGAAGAAAGGCGAATATTTATAAAACCCGGGCCGGCTGCCTCTGCATCATTAACTTCCGGTAGTAGTGTTAAATGTTCAATTATAAGACCCGCCAAATCACTCGGCTTCAATTTTGCGAGCTTAGCCAAAACCAAGGCTGCATTCGTGGATAGATCCCCGTGCTTAGGATCACGTGGAAATTCTACCGTAATATGTGAGTGATTCAGCCCCTTTGGTATTACTTCATCCTTTTCCAACTTAAGCAGTACTTCTAGGATTTTTTGTCGCAGGTATGAAAAATAGTTCACGTAGTAATTCCCTAGGTTTTAATTAGCTTGGCGTGTTCAACATAAGCAAACCGGTCCGTCATTCCCGCTATATAATCAGCCACTGCACGAGCTGTTATCTCACCACCCTTAATATCAGACTTAGCCTGCCATTCCTTGGGTAATTTCGTTGGATCACTGATAAATTCTTCAAATAATCTGCAGACTATTTTGGAAGCTTCTCGGGTCATTGTATTGACTTTTGCATGCCGATACATGTTCTCAAATAAGAACTCTTTTAGACTTCTATCTATATCGACCATTTCACCAGAAAATCCGACTACAGGGCGATTCAAATTGCGTATATCAGTCACAGTTTTAGGTGCAGATTGCTTTAGGCGATTTTCCGTCTCTGCTAAGCAGTCAGAAACCATATCACCGATTAACCTTCTGACCGCTTCGTGGATTATTAAAGACGTGTCGATGTCGGGATATTCCTCTTCCACCGATGAAAAAATCCTGCCCACCAATGGCAATGCACTCATATCCTTAATTTCAAACAATTCGGCCCGCAGGCCGTCATCTAAATCATGATTATTATACGCGATGTCATCCGCTAACGCTGCAACCTGGGCCTCGGCACTCGCGAAAGTATGTAATTCCAAATCGTAGTTACGTACAAAGTCTTTAATGTGGTGCGGCAAAAAACCCCGTTCCCCATCCTTGATTAAAGGCCCATTGTGTTTGACTAATCCCTCCAAAGTCTCCCATGTCAAATTAAGACCTTCGAAGCCAGGATAGCGTCGTTCAAGCTTGGTGACGATAGCCAGTGACTGTGCATTATGATCAAAGCCTCCAAAATCTTCCATCATTTTCGAAAGAGCATGTTCGCCGGCATGACCAAAGGGAGTATGCCCAAGATCATGGGCTAGAGCCAAAGCCTCCGATAAATCCTCATTTAGCTGCAAAGATCTGGCAATGGAACGGGCAATTTGGGCAACCTCCAAACTATGTGTTAAACGAGTTCGATAGTGGTCACCTTCATGATTTACAAATACCTGTGTTTTATACTCAAGTCTTCGGAATCCAGTGGAGTGTATAATCCGGTCGCGATCTCGCTGGAAAGTGGTCCGCGTAGGGCTTTCCTCTTCTTGATATAGGCGACCACGACTTAAGTGAGGAAAACTTGCGTAGGGAGAAAATTTAATAATATCCATGACAATTTTAATTGTTGTTTGACAGCTTTTTATTAGTGATTACATAGAAGGTTATAAAATGTTATCATCTGGTAAACCTTGGAGATAGTAGCAGTTTGTTATGAGCACATCACAGCAAATTTCAATTACCAAAAGTGCTGCAAAACGTGTTGGAGAATTAGTAGCAAGCGAAGGTATAGAAAGCCTTATGCTGAGGGTAATGGTATCTGCCGGGGGTTGCTCTGGGTTTGAATATAGTTTCGATCTAGATAAGACCCAAAATAGTGATGATAAGATATTTGAAACTGGTGGCATAAAGGTGATCATAGATGAAATGTCTCTAGAGTTACTGGGAGGCTCAGAGTTGGATTACGTAGATGACCTTGCGGGTGCTTCTTTCCGCCTAAATATACCCAACGCAACAGCTTCCTGTGGGTGTGGCATTTCCTTCTCCGTATAACTTGTCTTTTAATGATCAAAATCGCAACCTGGAACGTTAACTCTGTAAAGGCTCGGTTGCCTCTTCTCCTTCGTTGGTTGGAAGAATTTTCCCCCGACGTTTTATTGCTTCAAGAACTCAAATGCATCGAAGAGGCGTTTCCACGTGATGAAATTGAAGACAAAGGCTACAACATAGCTGTCAAAGGCCAGAAAACTTATAACGGTGTAGCCATTCTTTCTAAATCACCTATAGAAATTGATTTAACGGAACTACCGGGTGATAGAGAAGACCTGCAGGCGCGATACATTGAAGCATTTACGTTTAACGTCAGGGTTGCCTCAATTTATGTCCCAAATGGCAATCCGGTTGAAACAGATAAATTTCCTTATAAGATTTCTTTCATGGAGAGATTGCACAACCACATTAAAACTCTCCTCTCTCATGAAGAAGCGTTTGTTTTGGGTGGCGACTACAACGTTATTCCTGAGGAACGAGACTGTTATGCGCCCGGCAGTTGGGAAGGTGACGCCCTATACCGGCCTGAAACCCATGCAGAGTGGAGAAAGATAATTTACCTAGGACTTACTGATGCTTTCCGGGCCAAAAATCAGGAAGAGGGACACTATTCTTATTGGGATTACCAAGGTGGAGCGTGGAATAAAGATAACGGCATCCGTATTGATCATTTATTATTATCACCTCACGCTGCAGACCGACTAAATAACGTAGGCATCGATAAATCGCCACGCGGATGGGAGCGTCCTTCTGATCACACGCCTGTTTGGTGCGAATTGGAAACCAATTGATATTTGAAGATTTTAGCAATATTAAGTTGATTGCCGTCCTTATCATTTTAATTGGCTTTTTAATTGGGTGACCGGTAAGATTAGCATTGATTAAATTGGGATGAACTGCAAACCTATAGCCGAATTTTGCATTCTTGGTTTGATTGGGTCACCAAATTAAGCGAAACATATTAAGTTGATCTAAGTTTCTGAGGGAGGTTACGATGCTTAAGAAGTTCTCACTACTAAGTTTATCTGCCGCCGTTTTAGCGGGCGTGTCGATCAACGGGGTGCCAACTGACGCACAAGCAGTCACATTGAAGTGGCATACTTTTATTCCGCCGGTTGCCAATCCATCTAAGTTTTATAAACCTTGGGCAGCTAAAATTGCCAAAGACTCTGGCGGCAAGCTCAAAGTCAAGTTGTTTTGGACAATGCAACTAGGTGGAAAACCTACCCAACTACTGGATCAAGCTAAAGACGGGGTTGTCGATATTGTCTGGACTCTGCCCGGTTTTACTCCGGGTCGAATGCCGCGCGTCGAACCTTTTGAGCTCCCATTTGTTCACAAGGATCCTGTTTCCACGACGTTGGCTCTGCAAGATTTCCAAGCTAAACATCTTGGACCAGACCTAAATGATTATCATCCCTTGTTGCTCCATGTGCATGCAGGTTTCTTATTTCAAACTAAAAAGCCTGTCCTAAAAATGGAAGATCTCAAAGGCATGAAAATTCGCGCCGCGTCTCGGGGCGGAGTTTGGATGCTACAAGCATTTGGTGCGATAGGCATCGGCATGCCCTTGCCGCGTATCCCCGGTGCGCTCTCAAAGGGAGTAATTGATGGTGTGACACTCCCTTACGAAATTGCACCAGCCGTAAAAACCCAGGATTTGGTTAGTCATTTTTCAATTTTAGAGGGACACCAACCTCGCTTAGGTACAAACGTTTTCACTCTTCTGATGAATAAGAAGAAGTATGAGGGGCTACCGAATGACCTTAAGCGCGTGTTGGATGCCAATTCCGGCCGCAATATTGCGAAGGCTGCGGGAGAACTTTGGGTCAAGATTGAAGAGCCTGGTCGTAAAGTCGTGGCGTCAAAGAAAAAGAATAAGTTTCATACAATACCCGCAATAGAAGTTGCCCGATTGAAGGCAGCTGCGGGGCCAGTTTTTGACCGTTGGTATGATGAAATGGAAAAGATTGGTGTAGACGGACCTGCACTGGTAAAGGATGCACGCGCAATGATTGAAAAGTATTCAAAGTAAGGATTTTATCATCCTTAGTTTGTTGACATAAAATTGTGTCGGAAATAGGTGACACAAAAGCCCGGCCCACAGATCCTTTGGGCCGGGTTCTTTATTTAATATCTAAATGGATGGCGGTCTTTGGAGGAGTGATATTGTTCACTCTTGCTATCCTGACTACCATTAGCGTATTTGGTCGCAAATTCTTAGATGCTCCCGTACCAGGTGATTTTGAGTTAGTCGCCATTGGCACGGGTGTTGCGGTGTTTGCCTGCTTGCCCTATTGCCAGCTTATGCGTGGTAACGTCCTGGTCGACTTTTTCATGAATAGCGCCCCTACAAGAGCAAAAACAATTGCAGACATTATTGCCAGCCTCATCTTTCTAGCGATCGGATTAATGTTAACCTGGCGGATGATCTATGGTGCGATAGATATGCACGACGTCAACGAAGTCTCTATGACCATTGGATTTCCCCGATGGAGCACATTTCCTATCTCAATAGTTTTCATGAGTTTTCTGGTCATTATCATCATCTATACACTCGGCCGTAGCATTGCCGAAACTAGAGCAAACCGCTACTTCAACGAATAACCGAGACGAAAAACATGAGTGACTTTGAAATTGGTGTAACAGGTTTTGGTGTTCTGTTACTTCTGCTCGCAGTACGCATCCCGATAGGCGTGGCCATGATAAGTGTCGGGATGGTGGGATATGTTACGATTGCCGGCCCAGTAGCACTATTAAGTTATTTAAAAACAGAGACGTATTGGCGCTTTACCTCAGATATTTTATCGGTCGTGCCCCTTTTTATTCTTATGGGGCAATTTGCTGCAAAAGCGGGTCTCAGTCAGGCCCTGTTTAATGCTGCGAATGTTTGGTTGGGACATCATAGGGGTGGCGTTGCTATGGCTGCGGTTGGAGGTTGTGCTGGTTTTGGGGCAATTACAGGATCGTCGCTAGCAACAGCAGCGACAATGGGACAAGTTGCACTTCCGGAATTAAGGCGCTTTAACTATTCCGGCTCACTGGCCACAGGCGCGTTGGCCGCCGGCGGAACACTGGGAATACTGATCCCACCGTCCCTAATTTTAATTATTTACGCAGTAATGGTAGAAGCAAGCGTCGCCGCCTTATTCCAAGCAGCCTTTATACCAGGGATACTTGCTGCGCTTGGATACATCCTAACCATCGCTATTGTAGTCCGGATCAATCCTGACGCTGGACCAGCCGGGGAACGCCAAACACGTTCGGTCAAATGGGCTGCTTTGGCAGAAATTTGGCCGGTTATCGCAATTTTTATACTTGTTATGGGCGGTATCTATGCGGGCATATTTACTCCCACCGAAGGTGCAGGCGTAGGAGCGGTGGGTGCATTTATCATTGCCATCACCAAAGGAAAAATGCGTCTCCAGGGTTTTTTTGACGCTCTCATAAGCACCGGGCAAACCACCGCGATGATTTTCTTAATCCTACTAGGCGCGGCCATCTTCAATGCTTTTTTAGGATTTTCTGAACTTCCTAATCTTGCTGCAGACTTCTTCCAACATTCCGGTTTCTCACCATTCACCATACTGCTCGGTATGATAGCCCTTTATATCTTATTGGGTTTTGTCATGGATAGTTTGTCCATGATTTTACTCACAGTACCCATTTTCTGGCCAATTATTGCAGGCCTTGATTTTGGATTTGGGTTCGAAGGTGAAGATCTCAAACTCTGGTTTGGTATTATTTCGTTGATCGTCGTGGAGATGGGGCTAATTACTCCACCCGTAGGCCTGAACGTCTTCGTCATTAATTCCATGGCTAAAGACGTTCCCATGATTGATACTTTTAAGGGTGTAGTTCCTTTCATAACATCGGACTTCATTAGAGTAGCTTTGATAATTGCCGTTCCCTCCCTAACCTTAATCATTCCAAGTTTATTGGCTATTGAATAGAACATTATTGAGACCGATTTAAAGATTTTAGTGTATTTGATACGCTTAGTATTATCTCTAAAAATATGAAATTCTCAGTCCGAAGAGTATTTGCGACTAATCATAGGACACAATTGAGAAATCAAGACCCCCAACAGTATAAAAAAACATCCCAAAATCTGATCAAAGTTGAGTATCTGTTCCAGAAAAAACCATGCAGCTATAGCTGCAAACACACCCTCCATCGAAAATATAATTGCTACCGGTGCAGGAGAAATAAATCTTTGCCCATAAATTTGTAACAGAAAAGCAAAACCACTCGATAATATTCCAGCATATAGAATTTCTATAATTTCTAATTGGATGTTTTGAATTAAAAATTCTTCAAAAATTAGAGCAAGAATAAAAGATAAAATTGCGACT
>JAOMCN010000015.1 GCA_028345065.1 Rhodospirillales bacterium | reverse complement strand
GTTTCAGATTTGAAGTCGGTCAAAAGGGACAACGGTCCAGGGTCTAAGGAAGGAAAATCAACCGGTTCCATGGGTAATGACATAAGTGTTTCGTGACCTGCGCCACGTGCTAGGCTGGCCCACTCTTCTGTCCCCTTGCCATATGGACTGAAGGCGAGACTTATGGCTGCGGGGAGTTTATTGATAGCCGCTAATGTAGCATTTCTGTTGAGGCCGACACCACGGATGATAATACTTACGCGGGCATACGGAATCGTTGTGGTTTCATCTCCTTCACCTGTTTTGATTTGTTGAAGGGTGGGGGTAAAAGGATGATTGTAAGTTTGCCAGGAGCCTTTGCCATTGCTTGATAGCTTGGGTACTACCTTATCGTTAACTGTCTCCATAAGACTTTCGTCGGGAGCGGCAACAGGGTCTGATTTCTGTTTCTGTGGAATAGCGTTGTAAGCGGCAGCCGTCACAGATGGCATAACAAGGCCTTTTCCTGGCACAGTTCGTGCGCCGATAACCCGAGCCGTTAACAGTTCAGTATCAGCGGCGCCTGGCACAGATGGGTTTGTCGTCAATTTATCATCCGATTCAAATGCCGCGCTAATTGGTGGTTCTGGTTTGGTTAATTTGGGGTTCGAGAACGCCGATGGTGAGCTACTTTCCGAACTCGATTGTTTTTCACTCAGTTCTAGCCCGGTCTTCATTCTTTTTCTTTTCCTCGGGGGGACAGCGATTCTGGCTAAATAGCCAGAGGGTGGTGCCATAATTCCATCAGCTGTTTTCTGATCCGCAGAATTATCACCAAAATAAATTATTACACCGGTCGTTAGAAAAATTAAAACACCTAAAATAACACTACTAATCGCGATTAGTTTCTTGTGGGATTTTTTTGTAGGTTCTTCTGGAGGCTCAGTATCATCTCCTAATGGGGCTGCCTCCGTTAGTTTTTCATCAGATTCGAGTGTTTCATCGTCGTGTTCTAGTTTGTCGTCCTCTAATGCTTCAGACCTTCCCTCTTGGTCTTCCTCCGCACCATCACTATTTTCATCTTCTGGGAGACGTTCTTTATCTTCCTTTTCAGGACTAATTTTGTCATTACCTGAAAGATCGTTATCGGCCATGTCTAATGCCTTTAATAGCTACTCCGTCTAGCCCCGATTCATTTTTAGAATTGAAAAGCCTCGCAATAAATCGAGAGCTCTCTGGAGTTGGAAATCCTGACGGCTTTGCTCTTTTGCTTTTTGCCCTTCTCCTGAACCTTGATTACTCCTTGAGTTTTGGTTCTGGTCCGATTTTTGCTTCGTAGGTTGACCGCTATTTTCACCATTATTCAAGGCTCCGCGCAGGTCCGCCTCGCGTTGTCTGTGGTTTTTATCGATGGCCTCGATCCGCGCCTGTTCTACTACGATGTCAGGCTCAATACCAATCTTTTGGATAGAGCGTCCAGAGGGAGTAAAATAGAGGGCTGTCGTCAACCGCATGGCGCCGTTATTGCCAAGAGGGATTATCGTCTGAACGGAGCCTTTACCAAAGGATTTGGTGCCAAGGATGATCGCCCGTTTTTGATCTTGTAAAGCCCCAGCGACAATCTCCGACGCCGATGCCGAGCCGCCGTTCAACAGAATAATAATGGGTTTACCATGCGCTAGGTCACCCTTGCGGGCGTTAAACCTTTGGTGGTCACGTTTTTCACGGGTACGCGTTGAGACAATCTCACCTTTTTCTAAAAAAGCGTCGGAAACAGCGACTGCCTGATCCAAAAGTCCTCCTGGATTGTTGCGGAGGTCAATTATGAGCCCTTTCATTTTATTTTTAAGTTCGCGATTTATTTTATTCATAGCTTTTTTTAGCCCATCTTCAGTGGGTTGGCTGAACGATGAAATTCTTACGTATCCGATATCCCCCTCGATACGTGAACGTACCGTGCGGATAGGAATAACTGCGCGGATGATGGTTACGTCAAAGGGTTGCGTAGAAACACGGCGGATAGTGAGCTTAATTTCAGTGCCTACTTTACCTCTCATAAGTTTCACTGCTTCTGACAGTGAGAGCCCTTGGACTGGTTTGCCATCTAAGTGAGTAATTAGGTCACCTGCCTGTACCCCAGACTTAAACGCCGGTGTCCCGTCGATTGGCGAGACTACCCTCACAAAACCATTTTCCATGGTAACCTCTATACCAAGGCCTCCAAACTTACCTCGTGTCTGGACCTGCATCTTTTTAAAGCTTTCCTTGTTCAGATAGTTCGAGTGCGGATCAAGAGAATTCAACATGCCGTTGATCGCAGATTCGATTAATTTTTTATCCGTAATTTCATTCACATAGCTGGCACGAACACGCTCAAATACATCGCCAAATAGGCTGAGTAAGCGATAAGTGTCTTGGGCCTTTTTTTTTGCATCGTCCGCCTTGGCAATTGCAGTCCCAAAAAACAGTAGAATAATTGCACTAGCTGCTGTGCTCACAATGGTTTTTTTCATCCGTTTATCTTACCTTTTGCTACAGCCAGCCATGGGGTCGGATTGACTGGCTGACCATTTACACGTAGCTCCATGTAAAGGGTTGGCCTGCCAGTCAATGGCTCTCCCATAACCGCCACTGGCTCACCTGATAGTAACCACTGACCAACTGAGCCATTAATGCGAGCCATGCCCGCCAATAAACTATGATATCCTCTACCATGTTCGATTATCAATAGACGTCCATATCCTCTAAATGGTCCTGCAAAGACTATTTGTCCGTTAAAAGGGGCCACGACCTGCGCGCGAGGACTCGATTCAATATTTATTCCTTTCCTGGCATCTCCAACTTGCTGACGTTTGCCATATTGTCCATTGATCTTACCGATTACCGGAAATGTCAACTCTCCCCTTGCTGTTGTTATGGAGCTTGTCTGCAGCGGCGACGTTTGGTCTTCAGTACCATTGGGATCCAATCTTCGAGGCATATTACGTCTTTTGGACTTACTTACCCTTTTTTCAGAGGCTGACCTATTCGGTAATTCTCGATTAAGGCGTTCTTTCTTTAGGTGATCAAATAAATCACGAAGGTTTCTCGCCTCTCTTGTTAAGCGCCGCAATCGGGTTGCTTCAACTTGCCGGGCAGCTAGTGTCTTGTGTCGGGTACCGATTTTAAGACTTAGGATTTGCTCCAATTTTTTTTTCCTTTTTTCCAAAATATCAGTTGCCTTTGCTAAATCTTTTTTTCGTTTGGTAATTTGAGATTTAGTTTGGTCTAGAGAAATTAAGTCTTCTCGCAATCGATGAGCTCGTTTTTCGATTTGCGGCACAGTGCCTCCAAAGAGTATGCCAGTTATGACCCAATTAGATGCACCTGTTGGGTATGCGATCATAGATAGTGGTGGCAGTAGGGAGAGCTTTATTAAGGCAGAGTTTATCTGAGAAACTTGTTTCCAGCGATTCCCTAGAAGGGCTAGTTTTTTTGTTTGGTTTTCATTTAGCGTATTTATTTCGTTTTCTAAATCAAAAATATCTGACTCTGACTTACGAACGGCGGAGGCAATTTTAACTTTTTTACGTTGTAATTTGAGTAACTCTATTCGGATTTTTTCAGCAGTACGGGTTAAATTTGAGGATATTTTTTTACCTTCTCTAATTTTCTTCTTTACCGCTTTGAGCTGGTTTTCTATGGCGGGGCTAGATTGTTGAGCAAATCCAGAAGTTACATGTTGAATTGTAAAGATTATGGAGCATGCTAAAACAGCTGTAAACAGTCCTTTACTTTTTCGCATTGTACGCTGCGACCGGTGCTATTTGATTTTCAAGTATTAAAGAAGAACCAGTCATTTCCTCAGGTTGGGTTAATCCTAAAATTCTAACAAGTGTTGGTGCGACATCAGAAAGGACACCGTTCTTAAGATCTGCAACGTTTGCAGGAGCATTGACTAAAATGATCGGCACAGGTGATAAAGTATGGGCTGTGTGGGCTTGCCCGGTTGTTTCGTCCGACATCTTCTCCAAATTACCGTGATCTGCAGTGATGATCATAGTACCACCGACTTTAAGAAGTGCATTTTCTAGTCGCCCAAGACACTGATCAATTGTCTCTGCAGCCTTGACGGCGGCTTCCATAACTCCTGTATGACCCACCATATCACCGTTGGCGTAGTTAACGACGATTAAATCATATGCTTGATTTTCGATCGATGTTACTAGCTCGTCCGTTATTTCCAAGGATGACATTTCAGGCTTTAAGTCATACGTTGTGACCTTTGGTGAAGGGATGAGGATACGATCCTCTCCAGGGAATTTGCTTTCCTTGCCACCGTTGAAAAAGAAAGTAACATGTGCGTATTTTTCCGTTTCCGCGATCCGTAACTGTTTTAATCCTGCATCTGAAACGATTTCGCCCAGTATTCCTTTTAGTTGTTTTTGGGGAAAAAGCGCGCTAAAGAACTGATTTAGTTTTGAAGAATACTCGGAAAGCCCGGTGCAAGCTGAAAAAGAAACTTTCCTCGGGCGATCAAAATTTTTAAATAATGGATCGACAAGTGAAGTAAGGATTTGACGCACACGGTCTGCCCTAAAGTTAGACATCAAGATTGCGTCACCATCTTTCATTCCGATATAGCCATCTAGTACCGTGGGTGGAATAAATTCGTCCGTGATACCTTTGGCGTAGTTCTGTTTTATAGCGTTCGAAGCATCAAAAGCAGTTTTACCTTTACCATCGACAATTGCTAGGTAGGCTTGTTCCACCCTGTCCCAATTGTTATCCCGGTCCATTGCATAGTAGCGCCCAATGACTGTGCCGATGGAAAAATTCTTTAGTGCCTTCGTCTGAAATTGAGTCAACTCGATGAAATTTGTGGCGCTGGATGGTGGTGTGTCGCGACCATCTAGAAATGCGTGTAGACAAACAGTAATGCCTTCATTTTCGAGTATTTTTGCGAGTGCGGTTATATGGTCTTGATGAGAGTGCACCCCACCTGGTGAAATTAGACCCATTATATGGCAAATTCCGCCGCTTTCTTTTAGGGCAAAAACCATTTTTTTTAGGGGTAATCTGTCGCGAATGGAGCCAGTTGCTATAGAATTGTTGATACGTGGTAAATCCTGCATTACAACCCGACCCGCGCCTAAGCTCAAATGCCCTACTTCAGAATTGCCCATTTGTCCCGAGGGAAGTCCCACTTCTAATGCAGACGCTTGAAGTTGAGAAATGGGATAAGTCTCTTTCATCCGATCCCAAGTGGGTGTGTCTCCTTTCAGAATAGCGTTGTCTTCGCCTTCGTGTCGGTCACCCCAGCCGTCTAATATGCACAGAATTAATGGCTTAGGGATCTGATCATTGGTCATGATTTAATATCAATGTGGTTTAATTCTAAACCGTTAACGATGATATGGGTGATTCGTCAAGATACATTGTGCCCGATAAATTTGTTCCAGTAGCATGCACCGCACGAGTAGGTGCGGCCATGTCTGATCTCCCATGTTTAACTTTATGTCGACTTCGCTTAAAAAGGCGTTGTCTAGGCCTTCTGGTCCTCCAATTACAAAGGTAATAAACTTGCGTTTTTCGTTAATCCAGTCTCGGAAGAGCTGCGCAAAAGAGTGGCTGGAAAAGGCCTTTCCTGATCTGTCTAGGGCGACCACAACGGCGTCACCCGGGATAACCCTAGATAGCAGTTCTGCTTCCCGTGCAATCAATGATTTTGGTTCGAGCGCTTTACGCTCTTCAACTTCATGCAGGGTCACTGGCCACGTTATTCGACGCAGGTATTCATCCCACAGTATTCGCTCTGGCCTAGACTTCATCCGCCCAACAGCGGTTATAGTGATATTCACGTTAGGTCATTTCATTTATATGGTTAAACTTTTCGGGTTCCAATTTTTTTCCTAAAGCAGCTTGATCTGGGCGAGGTAGGGGATTGCCCCAAAGTTTATCAAGGTCATAAAATGTCCGAAATTCCTGTCTAAATAGATGGATCACAACATCACCGCTATCGATCAACACCCAATTTCCCATCGATAATCCTTCAGTTGAAACGCTTTTCAATCCTTGGGCTTTCAATTTTTTACATAGATGGTTAGCCATGGTAGTGACTTGTCGTTGGGAGGTGCCTGTTGCAATTACCATGTAATCGGCAAAGCTAGCTTTGCCGATTAGGTTAATGACAGCTATGTCTTTTGCTTTGTCATCATTTAGTGAGACTTGGATAGTTTGAATCAAAACCCTGGATGCTCTTTGTGTAGCTTTGCAATGAAGGACAGCGTTGTTTTCCTTTATACAAGGCCTATTTTTTTCTCGCAAGTTTGGCACGTATCCGCGTTGCCGAGGTAGTATCCGGTTTTGTACGAAGAAAAATCCAAGCAGGTGGGCGCATGTTGGGCAACCTTGGTCCACGGGTTGATTTAACTCGAAACCTCTTGAATCTGCGGGAAGCTTTCCCAGCAAGTGCTCTTCCAGAGTATGCAGGACGTGGAAAAATCGCAATCGGAACCATGCGAAAGATTTGTCGCCAGCCCCTCCATTTTGGAATTTGTCTTAGGTTGTCAGCTCCCATCAGCCAAACAAAGCGATGTTCGGGAAACTTTTTTCTTAAAGCTTGAAGCGTATCGACGGTAAATAATGTTCCAAGTTCTAACTCTATCTCCGAAACAACGATTCGAGGGTCATCCGCAATAGCTTCCGCCGAGGTCTTTCGGGTATTAAAGTCATTCATATCGTTTGTGCTTTTGAGGGGGTTTTGAGGTGATACCATCCACCAGACCTCGTCAAGATTTAGGCGTGACAAAGCTCCTCGGCTAATGTGCAGGTGTCCCCTGTGGGCTGGATTGAATGACCCCCCCAAAAGGCCGATGCGTTTTCCCACGTACAAAGTTGAATAATTCCTATTTGGTTCAGAAATCTTTTTATGGACGTACTTGACCGGTTCCACGGACAACATATTTAAATGTTGTGAGTTGTTCGATTCCAACCGGTCCTCTCGCATGAAGTTTTCCCGTTGCAATGCCGATTTCGGCACCCATGCCAAATTCTCCACCATCGGCAAACTGGGTTGAGGCGTTATGAAGTGCAATAGCACTATTAACACCGTTCAGAAAAGTCTCTGCTACTTCTGGATCATTTGTGACGATAGCATCGGTATGCTGGCTACCGTGCGTATTAACATGATCTATAGCTTCCTGGGGGTTGGCCACCTGTTTTATGGAAATTATAGAATCTAGGTACTCCGTGTCCCAGTCTTCATCGGTTGCAGGCTTTATACGATCGTCGAATAATTGCGTGGCTTTGTCACCTCGCACTTCGCAGCCGGCTTGTGTCAGGCTACCCAGAATTCGAGGTAGATGGCTCGATACGGCATTTCTGTCAATCAACAAAGTTTCAGTCGCTCCGCAGATGCCCGTCCGACGCATCTTAGCGTTCATCACAATATCCCGAGCCATATTGGGATCGGAATTTTCGTTTACATATGTATGACAGATGCCTTCCAAATGCGCAAAGACAGGAACCGTAGCCTCCTTCTGGACGCGTTCTACCAGACCCTTTCCACCTCTGGGCACGATAACGTCGATATAGTCACTCATGGTAAGCATATTTCCCACGGCTGAACGATCTGTCGTAGGCACCATCTGGACAGTATTTGCAGGTAGATCAGATTTTTCAATGCCTTCTCGCATGGAGTTGATAATTGCTGACGAGGAATAAAAGCTCTCGGATCCTCCACGAAGAATTACGGCGTTTCCTGCTTTTAAACACAGTCCACCAGCGTCCACGGTCACATTGGGACGGGACTCGTATATTACCCCGATGACACCTAATGGAACACGGACGCGGAATATCTTAAGCCCATTGGGTCGTTCCCATGTATCTGTGACCACTCCAACAGGATCATCAAAACTTGCAATTTCCTCCAGACCTTCTGCCATCGAGTGGATACGGTCTTCGTTTATATTTAATCTATCTAGCATTGAAGGGGTCAAGTTTTGTTTAGCACTAGTATCCATATCTATATTATTAGCCGCAATGATCTCCCCTGAATGTTTACGCAGTGACGAGGAAATTTCTCTAAGGCCTCTATTTTTTGTTTCACCATCAACGTTGGCGAGAGTATGAGCTGCAGCTTTCGCGTTGACCCCAATTTCTTCCATAATGTCTTTAATACCCATCTGTCAGCCTTGTATTTTATGACTAATTTGGCAATTCAACAAATTTAGAAAATTACTAAATCATCCCTATGAATTATCTCGTCGCGCCCACGGTAGCCTAATAAGTCTTCAATCTCGCCTGTTTTGTGTCCTATGATTTGCGTGGCATCTTCCGAGGAATATGCAATTAAGCCTCGCCCAAATTCGCTGCCATCTCTTTTCATAATTGTAATTGCGTCACCTCGTTGAAATGTTCCTTCAATCCGCAAAATACCTGCTGGCAGTAGGCTACGCCCTCGCTCAAGTGCAGTGACCGCTCCGTCGTCAACGATAACAGATCCAAGGGACTGCAGGGAACCTGAAATCCATCTTTTGCGAGCAGTTTGAGGATTGCCGGATGGAATAAACCAAGTGCAGTCGCCGCCGTTCTCTAGGGATTTTAAAGGAAACATTCCGCGTCCTTCACAGATGATCATTCTGCAACCAGCTCCCAAACATTGTTTTGCGGCAGCAAGTTTGGTAGGCATACCACCAGACGAGTCAGAAGTAACGGTGTTACTGGCCATTGCTTCAATCTCATGCGTAATTTCCGTAACAGTCGGCACCAGCTTTGCAGCTTTATCTTGTGCGGGATCCGCGGTGTATAGGCCATTGATATTTGATAGCAGAATTAATAGATCTGCGCTTACCATGGAGGCTACTCGAGCTGCCAATCGATCGTTGTCTCCAAAACGTATTTCGTCTGTCGCTATTGTATCGTTTTCATTTATAAGGGGGACAACACCAACTCGTAAAAGTGTCATAATGGTTGAACGTGCATTTAGATAGCGTCTTCGGTTTTCACTATCATCTAGCGTGAGTAGAATTTGTGCCACCGACAGGTCAAATTTATTGAGAGTTTCCTGATATGACTGGGCAAGGCGAACCATACCGACAGCGGCAGCGGCCTGCTTTTCCTCCAGTTTTAATTCCCCTGTCTTCAGCCCCAAAAAACGGCGTCCTAAGGCAATTGCACCGGAGGAAACCAGGATTACTTCGTGGCCGCGATTCCGCAGAGCGGCAACGTCTTTCCCTAAAGAATTAAGCCAGGTATTGTGGAGTGTGCCGGAATTGTCATCAACTAACAGTACCGAACCAATTTTAACAACGATCCGTTTAGCCTCAGCTATGCGGGTTTTATTTAAAGTACTTTTCATTGAAGGCGCTCCTCATCAGCACGGTGCCGTGAGACTTCGGACACCAATCGACGAAGCACCTCATTCAGGCCGGTACCGGCTATACTTGAAGTGACTAAAACAGGTTTTTCGGTCTCGTCTTCCAGCGAGCGTTTAATGTCCTTAATCAACTGATTACTGAGCGCGTCACATTTGTTTAGAGCAACTAATTCTCTCTTTTCGGGTAGACCTCCTCCGTATGCATCGAGCTCACGGCGCACCGTTCGGTAATTAGTGGCTGGGTTATTTTCGGTGCCATCTACTAAATGCAGAAGCACACCGCAACGCTCGACATGCCCTAAAAAGCGATCGCCAAGTCCAGCGCCTTCATGAGCTCCTTCAATAAGTCCAGGAATATCTGCAATTACCAGCTCTTTATTGTCCACCAAGCCTACTCCCAGATTAGGATGAAGAGTTGTAAAGGGGTAATCTGCAATCTTTGGTCGAGCGCGTGTGACAGTGGCTAAGAACGTCGATTTTCC
Source organism: Rhodospirillales bacterium (assembly GCA_028345065.1). Taxonomy (GTDB): domain Bacteria; phylum Pseudomonadota; class Alphaproteobacteria; order Rhodospirillales; family UBA2165. Next base: position 31,761 of record JAOMCN010000015.1, on the reverse strand, counting down.
GGCATTGGGGAGGCCAATTAACCCAGCATCTGCGATGAGCTTTAGGCGTAGCCAAAGCCACTTTTCCTGTCCTGGAAAGCCATCACCTGCTTTTCGTGGGGCCTGGTTAGTAGGGGATTTGTAGTGAGCATTTCCAAAACCACCATCACCTCCGACCGCAAGAACAAATTTTTGACCTGACTCGGTCAGATCAGCAATGATTTGATCGTTATTTTCATCGATAATTTGGGTGCCTATAGGGACTTTAAGTATCTGATCTGCACCGCTTTTGCCAGAGCGGTTTTTCCCCATTCCGTGGGAGCCGCGTTTTGCTTTAAAATGCTGTTGGTATCTAAAATCAATTAGGGTATTAAGGTTTGCCACACATTCAGCTACCACGTCTCCACCGCGGCCGCCGTCGCCACCATCAGGACCACCAAATTCTATATATTTCTCACGACGAAAACCCACACAGCCGGCACCTCCGTCACCGCTTTTAATAAATACCTTCTGCTGATCCAGGAACTTCATGGAACCAGTTTACCAAATTTGTCCTTAATAACGTCTTAGCCTTAGATGCAAAAAAAGGGGGACGAATAACCAGTCCCCCAAATGTCGTGACAGGGTCTGATTTTTTCAGATTGTCGGCTCCACTGCGACAAGCGTCCTGCCAGCGTGGGTCCTATCAAATTTCACTTTACCCGAAGTTAAAGAAAATAACGTGTGATCTCTTCCCATGCCAACATTATCACCCGCGTGATATTTGGTTCCACGTTGGCGGACTAAAATATTTCCAGAAATAACAGATTCACCACCATATTTTTTTATGCCTAATCTCCTGCCGGCTGTATCTCGTCCATTTCGGGAGGAGCCCCCTGCTTTTTTGTGTGCCATTCAAAATCCTTTAAATTCTTAATTTTTTTTGGCTGTCGACTTTTTAGCGGACGCTTTTTTCTTAATAGCAGCCTTTTTCTTAGCCGTTGCCTTTTTCTTTGTCGAGGTATTTTTCTTTTTAGTAGCAGCTTCTTTGTTTGGTGCCTCTGCTACATTTTTAACTGTTGTTTCCCCACTTTCTTTGGGTTTTGACTCTTTAGTTGTTTTTGCCTTAGATTTTTGCTTCACCAGACCTTTACCGTTAATATCTAATATCCGAAGGACGGTATGGTCTTGGCGATGCCCCTTCGTACGCTTATAGCCTTTACGGCGCTTTTTCTTGAATACTAGAATTTTGGCAGACCGGGATTGTTCTAGTATAATGCAATTAACGGCATTATTTCCAACAAGAGGGGAACCAATCTCGGGAGACTGACCGTCTTCGCCCACCATTAGGACATGGTCCAGCTTAATTTTATCGCCTGGGTCGCCTAAAAGCTTTTCTACAACGACTACATCTCCAGGGGTTACCCGATACTGCTTACCGCCGGTTTTCACGACTGCGAACATTGATTTTTCTTCTTTTCTATGTAGAACCACTGTACCCCTTATTCAGGGATAGACAGAAGGCGCGGAAACTACAGTTCCTCGAGTAAACTGTCAATCTCTTTATCTTTGAAATTTAAGGCTTTTTACAAGTTCAACATTACAGGGAATGCTACATTACTAAGTTCGATAGTGTTCAAATCCTCAATTGGAAGGATACTAAAAGGCTGATGTAGGGTTGGGCAAATATGGGTTGTGTGAGGGATAAAGATAGGGATAAAGATTTTGGGGCTGACTTAGTCTGATTACCTGTTTTATCATCGCGGAAGCGTTTATGTCCTCAACACCCCATGAATAAATGGATATTTTGAGATTAAAACCTTTTATGGGCTATACCATCGTAATGGAGAAATTAGATTACCGTCACATTAGGAGAACAATTTGGCACATATTAGTACGGGTCAGGCTGTCGTTGAGTCGTTGATACGACATGGAGTTGATACTGTCTTCGGAATGCCGGGAGCCCAGACTTACGATCTTTTTGACGCGTTTTATGAGGCGCGTAAAAAAATTAAGGTTATTCTTGTAAGGCACGAGCAGGCAGCGGCTTATATGGCATTTGGTTATGCGCGTTCTACCGGCAAAGTTGGCGTATTTTGTGTCGTGCCTGGTCCTGGTGTCCTAAACACTATGGCGGCGCTTTGTACTGCTCACGGTGCCAACCAACCAGTACTTTGCCTTACATCGGAAGTGCCATCGGGTTTCATTGGAAAGGGCCGCCGGCACTTGCACGAATTACCAGATCAATTGGGTTCCCTGAGATCACTCCTAAAATGGGCGGAGCAAATTGATCAACCGCAAGATGCCCCGGCAATGGTTAATGAAGCTTTTGTTCAGATGCAAAGTGGACGACCGGGACCGGTATCCTTGCAAATTCCTTGGGATATTTTAGGTGCTAAGGGTGAAGTGGATTTACTTGATCCCGTTAAGATTCCGAGTATTTCTGCTACTCGTTCCGAGATTAGGGCAGCAGCAGAATTAATAAGTCAGTCTAAAATGCCGATGATCTACGTAGGAGGCGGTGCATTACATGCTGGAGAAGAGGTTACAAGGTTAGCAGAAATTATAGGGGCGCCAGTGGCGTCCTTCCGTTCGGGACGCGGTGTCGTCAGTGATGATCATCCCTTAACTGTTATGTTGCCGGTTGCTGCAGAGTTGTGGGAAAAAACTGACCTGGTCATTGGGGTTGGGTCAAGGTTAGAGGGTCTCTACATGCGTTGGAACATGATGCAATGGCAGGAACGTCCAAGAGAACCAAAAATCATCCGTATCGATATCGATCCAAAGGAGATGAAGTATTGGCCTCCCGATCAAGCTGTAGTTGGCGATTCAAAGCCGACTGTTGGGGCGCTTGCAGCGGAATTAGAGAAGCGTGGTGTCAGGTATGAAAATCAAACTGGTAGGATTTCCAAGGCCAAATCAAGAGTTTACGAAGCTATAAATTGTGTACAACCACAAATTGCATTATTGGAAGTAATTAGGGAGATTCTACCAAGGGATGGATTTATCACGGGCGAAATGACCCAAGTTGGCTTTACTTCTCAAGTTGCATTTCCAGTTTATGAGCCTAGAACCTATGTTACCTGCGGTCATCAGGATACTCTAGGATATGGTTTTCCAACGGCCCTCGGGGTTAAAGTTGCCAACCCAGATAAGGTCGTAATTTCAATAACTGGGGATGGTGGGTTCCAATTCGCAATCCAAGAATTAGCCACAGCGAAGCAATTTAAAATTAACCTGATCACAATTGTGTTTAATAATTCAGCATATGGAAATGTTCGTCGTGATCAGGAAACTCGATTTGGCGGACGAGTAATCGGTGCCGATTTAGTGAACCCTGACTTCCTGGCGTTGACTCGTGCTTATGGCGTCCAAGGTTATCAAACACAAGATGCAGATGGTTTGCGGGAAGTGCTTCGTGTGGCCGTGGTAAAAGATGAACCCGCAGTCATTGAAGTTATTTTGGAGACGGGTAGCGAGGTGTCTCCTTGGCCCTTCATTCTGAGAGACGCGTTTACTGGCAACACTGTTGTCTAGAACTGTATAAAGTGGGAATTTTGGAATTTAGCGTTTCGAATTAAGCTAATTGTCGCGAATCATTAATAGCAATAGAAAGGGTGTCTTTCATGAAAGGCAAAATCACTCTGGAAGAGCACTTTGCCCTCCCTGAAACATTTACGAGTACCACACGTTTTTCAAAAAAGGGAATGGGGGAGAACCTTCGTCACCGATTAATGGATCTTCAGGGTGATCGCTTAAGAGAAATGGACCAATTTGGCATAGAGTTTGCTGTCCAATCCTTGAACTCACCCGCTGTGCAGGCGGTCCCCAATGTTACGGAAGCTATTGCTCTTGCCCAGCGAGCAAATGACATTTTGGCGAATGAGGTAGTGAAACGTCCCGATCGGTTGGCTGGATTTGCGGCTTTGCCTATGCAAGATCCTGAGGCTGCTGCTGAAGAAATGAAGCGCTGCATCAAAGACCTCGGTTTTGTTGGAGTTAATGTAAATGGATTTAGTCAAAGGGAGACTGAGAATAGTCTCGTCTATTATGATGTCCCTGAATTTCGTCCATTTTGGGCCGTAGTGGAAGAATTGGAGATACCTTTTTACCTTCATCCGAGAAATCCGCTGACTGATCAGATGCCGTTTTTTGACGGGCACCCCTGGTTCACTAACTCGCCTTGGGCCTTTGCGTTGGAGACGGCCATGCATGCATTGCGGCTAATGGGTTCAGGTCTTTTCGACGAATACCCCAAATTGCAGTTGGTGATGGGGCATCTAGGCGAGCGAATTCCATTTGACCTATGGCGCCTAGATCATCGGTTAAAAAAATCACCGCAGGGTATTCCAGCAAAAAAAACCATGCGGGAATACATGCGGAACAACGTTCATCTTACTACCAGTGGCCAATTTTATGACCCCCCACTCCATTTAACCATGCACGAAGTTGGTGTGGAGCGAATAATGTTTTCCGTGGATTACCCCTTCGAGACCACCGAAGACGCATGTGTTTGGTTTGACGATGCGGTGCTCACAGAGCCGGAACGGCTTGCCATAGGGCGAGACAACGCGATTAAACTCTTCAATTTGAATTTAAAGTAGAATTCCCGAATCCAAACCACCGGAACTCAAAAAACAGATTTTTGTCGGCAAGTTTTTCTAACTAACCTGCATTGTTGCAATGGTGCATCCTACAGCAAAAATGGGAATGGGGGCGTAGAACCAAATTTGTCCGATATTCCCCTCGCATGCTGCGGCGATAGCGATGAAGGTGCGGATTTCAAAGCCACCTTGTCCACTTTCTGCGTAGGTTTGGTCATCTGTATAGGCGAGGAGGTCTTCTTTTCGGTTATCTGCCCATTTTTGAAGAAAATCTCTGTCCCAAGTTTCATTAATTTTTCCTGAGTCGGGTGTAGCAGGCCAGTGGGAGACACCGCCAGTACCAACGATAGCAATCTTCTCTGGGGCAGCGTCACAGGCCTTACGGAGAGCCTTACCGAAGGCCCAGACCCTATGTAGGGGCGTCAGGGGTGGACCTTGGCAGTTTATATTTACGGGAATGACGTCCAGGTCATAACGGGGGGTCAGAAAATGTAGCGGCACCATGATACCGTGGTCAAACTTCCACTCCTGGGCGTAGGCCAGGTCAACATCTTGCATGATATTCGTGATGAGTCGCTCTGCTAGGTCAGGATTACCTGGAATGCGCTGACGCTTGATCCCAAGCCATTCTTCATCTTCGATTGGCCCGTCGTAGTGATCAGCCATCCCCATACAAAATGCTGGCATATTATCCATAAAAAAATTGGCAAAATGTTCGGCGGCTATTACCACTAACGCTTCTGCTCCCGATTTCTCAATAGATGCACGCATTCTACCGAAATTTTTATAGAGTCCATCACGGAGGGCAGGGTCCGCCCGTTCTGCCCGGCCTGTGATACCTGGTGCGTGGGAGCACACACCGGCAAAAACTAAACTCATAAATATCCCCCTCCAGTTCGTACATACATACCTGCACGCACTTCTCCATGTTCTTCGATTCCATCCTTCATTGCCTGAATATAATCATCCCACTCGAATTCCCACAGCGCAGCATAGTGCATTAAAAGTTGTCCATTGACACCAAGTACATATAACAAGCCAATGTCCGGCTTGCTAATTGCCGAGAGTTCTTCTTCCGTGAGTTCATATTCCGCAAGCACCGAGTCAATATCAATCTTAAACCGCTCAACTAGGCTGGGATCTCGGTTTAAATTGTATATCAATTTTTGGACGTAATAGAGGCTCATGGTGGAATCCGTCTAATTATGGGGAAGTGTCTAGCTTCAGAATTTATAAAGTTAAACGCGAATAAACATGAGGTTCGCAATAGATTAAAAACCTATCTGGTCTTGGTTCTCTCCAAATCCGGTTTCTTCTCAATAGTTGGGAGGTAACCCGACATTTTTAGTTTTCCAGTCTTAGGATTTGGCAATGTAATTATTTAAGTTATGTTTGTTGATACGTAGTACTGAGGGCAGTTCGAATATTTCGATCGAAAGCGCCACTGGCGATGTGTCATAGAGAGATTTTACATACAAGGTTAGTGATTCAAAAATTTCTTCCATAGCTTTTTTTTTGATAGCCTCTTCTCGGCCAGGTCCAAGTTTCAACTGGAGGTGTACAAAACAGGCATCCAAACTGCCGTCTGCTATCTTATATGTTTCTCGACGCGCAGCTCTGGTGCGCATGCCTGATAAAGGAAAGACGCCAGTCTTAATGCATGCGTCATGTACCTCATCGACTAAACCTTTCAAATCAATCTTTTCTTCCAAGTTAGCCGAGTATTCTACAATAGCATGGGCCATCGAAAATATTCTCCCTTCTAAATTTTAATGGTTATCTCGCCAACTTCAACGGTAAACGTTGACAATTATAAATTATTATTTAACGAGTTAGTCAGCTTATAAAATAGTGTCAATCGTCTTTAACTTAAAGATAAATTACCAGAGGTGGATATCCTGTTACCATTAGACAAATTGAAAGGTTCCATGCCTCCTTTAATCACCCCTTTTAAGGGTGGGGAAGTTGATTATGATACCTATGCCAGTCTTGTAAAATTTCAGATTGAGAGAGGTTCTCACGGTATTCTGGTAAATGGCACGACTTCAGAGCCTTCAACATTAACAATTGAAGAACGGAATAAGGTTGTTGACGTGGCCGTTGAAATCAATCAAGGCCAAGTACCGATAGTAGTTGCTTCGGGATCTCAGTCTTTGTCCGAGACAAAAACGTTGACGAACTATGCTGAAAAAGCGGGGGCCGATGCGGTCTTAATTGTAACTCCTTATTATATCCGCCCTTCTCAGCAGGGTTTGATCGAATATTACCTTGAGGTTACAGAGGGTCAAAACATCCCGTGGATGATCTATCATATTCCCGGAAGAGCTGCGGTGTCAGTGACTTTGGATACGATCAAACAATTACGAGACCGATCCCCAACCTTTGTCGGCATGAAGCATGCGGTTAATGATTTGGGATTTGTCTCGGAGTGTCTCGACGCCTTCCCTAATTATCTAATATTTGTGGGTCTCGAAGAATTGAGCTTTCCTGAAATGGCCATTGGCGCCGTGGGTCTGATGAATGCGGTGGGAAATCTGCGACCCGATGTACTGGTCGATATGTGCCAATCAGTGTGGGATAATGATCTTTCGAAGGGACGGGAACTTCATCAAAATCTTTTTGAACTCAACCAGGCCGTATTTTACGATACTAACCCAATACCAATTAAGTATATGATGAAACGCCTTGGCATAATTCCCGCTAATGAGCACCGACTGCCCATGCTACCGGCCTCTCCTGAATTGGAAAAACGCCTGGACCACGTACTTCAGCGTGCAGGATATTTATAGGGAATTGAATAAATGAGAATTGCCACTTACGAACAAGAAGGGAAACAATCGTTTGGCGTTGTCGTTGGCGATGCTATCGTAGATTTAGGTCGACGAATTGGTGATAAGTATAATGGCGTATTGGAGCTGTTGAGGGCAGAAGCTTTGGCAGAGGTCGCTGAAGTACTTGTTGGTGCTTCTGCTGATGTGAAACTCGACAAAGTAAAGCTATTGAGACCTGTTCCATTCCCTGAAAAAATATTTTGTGTCGGTGTTAATTATAAAAATCGAAATGCAGAATATAAGGATGGCTCGGATGCACCCAAATATCCAAGTATATTTGTGCGAACTCCAGATTCCCTCGTAGGGCACGGTGCCCAGATTGAGCGACCTCCTGAATCGGAGCAGTTAGACTATGAAGGTGAGATTGTAATTATCATTGGAAAATCTGGCCGAAGAATAAAAAAGGAGAACGTCCGTCAACATATCGCAGGTCTCACCATCATGAACGAAGGTACGATACGCGATTGGTTGCGCCACGCTAAATTTAATGTCACACAAGGAAAAAACTTTGCGTCAACAGGCGCAATTGGACCCTGGATGGTTACTGCCGATGAATTTCCGGATTTTGGAAACCTGAGTTTAGAAACGCGGGTCAATGGGGAAGTTCGGCAAAAAGACAACACAGAAAACATGGTATTTGATTTTGAATATTTGTTACCATACCTTTCGACCTTTATGGAGTTGAAACCGGGAGATGTGATAGCTACGGGTACGCCAACGGGTGCAGGGTCATTTTTTGATCCGCCTAAATGGCTGGTACCGGATGATGTAGTAGAGGTTGAAGTAGGTGGTATCGGCACGCTACGTAATCGTGTTGGAGATGAACAAAACTAATGCCGAGGGGCATCGTAAATATCTGTAAATTAGACCTTAAATGTTCTCCCAATGCTTACCAGGGTAATTCCTCTCCGTCGAAATTCCAAAACCGGCCGGTCTCTGCTAGGGTAAGGCCAGAGATGACATGACGCATTCCTGAAACTGATTCTTCTGCACTGTTTGTCGCATGTGGACCGCCCATGGCAGTTCGTGTCCAACCTGGGGAGAGTGAGATTACCATAATATTCTCTGGTCTGAGCCATTCAGCCAGTCCTTTGGACACCATGTTTAGACCGGCCTTGCTAGCGCAATAGCCGTATTTACCGGCCCATGCGAGGTTTGTAATGGACCCCAATCCTGAGGAAAGGCTGGCGATTTTCTTTTGACCACCCGCTCTGATATTCTCCAGGAATGCGCCAATTATTTTGGCCGGTGCGAGCGTGTTGATGCGCATCATCTCCTCCCAAAAGGTGAAGTCATAATTTTGAATATCGGGATCTTCTTTCATTTCATAAACACCGCGCCCATAACCATCGGCAATTCCAGCATTGTTTATTAGTAGGTCTATCGGCAGGCCCTTTAATTCCTTTGCGGCGGCTTCTATTTGTTCTTTGTTACCAATGTCCATTTCTCTGAGTTGGATATTACCGCGGCTCTCAGCAACCATCGCACTCAACTCTGCAGCCTTATCTGGCTGGCGACAGAAAGCGTGGACCTCCCATCCATCGTTTAAATATTGCCGGGTAAACTCCAAGCCGAGACCCCGATTTGCGCCGGTAATAAGTACTGAAGACATATCTGTATTAACTCCAATAGCACTTCTAATTAATCCACAACGGCAATGGCATTAATCTCAATTTTGCATCTTGGATCGGTTGCCATACGAACTACCTGAACAGTGGTGGTCGCAGGTTTGGCTTCTCCGAAATACTCAGCCCAGACCCTATTGAGATCATCCTGTTCATCCATATCGGTAAGAAACCTATCCACTGAGATGACATCATTAAAACTAGCGCCGGCGCCGGCAAGGCCCTTCTTTAGCTGTTCAAGGGCAATCCGTGCTTGGCCTTCCATGTTATCGGGCATGGCATCAAATTCCTCTGGACGGTGAGGGTGGTGGTGGTATACAGGTGCCGCCGTTACCCCCGCACAAAAGATCATTGAGCCGCCCGTTACCTTGATGGCTGGGGCGTAGGGCATCCACATATCCGGTGCATCAGGCCAATGTAGGTTCTCGATTTTCTTGATCATATTTAGACCCCCTAGTCTGTAGAAGAGAATTTTAGATCTATATTACCTACTTTCAATTATTCTCAATAAACTTTCAATCCTTCGTTCTGAAGATATAGTTAGCGTAAATTAGGGAAGGGGTTAAAAATGGCATTTAATTGGAGAAACCATGACGACGAAACCATTGAGTATCACTTTAATCCCAGGCTGACTATTCCCGATGCAATGGATCTCCTCCAGGCTATGCCCGATATCGCTGCATCGGCGCGTATGAACCTCGATGGGTCTATTGATATTCGTTACGGCCAAAGGCCGAAGGAGACACTGGATGTTTTTCCAGCCACAACGGAAGTTATGGGTAGTCCACCCCCTGCACTGATTTTTATCCATGGTGGATACTGGCGTATGATGGATAAGAGTGATCACAGTCATGTAGCCTCTGATATGGTGCAGAGTGGAGTTACACACATCTCTCTAAATTATGACCTCTGCCCGGAGGTCACTTTGGACGATATTGTTGATGAGATTCGAAACGCCATTATTTTTATTTATAAAAATTCCGCCAAACTGGGTGTTGATAGAGATCGTTTGTTTTTGTCTGGTCACTCTGCCGGCGGACATCTCACGGGAATGATGCTAAAGGAAAATTGGGTTTTGCATGGTTTGCCTGCAGATGTCCTCAAAGGGGCCTTACCGCTATCCCCGGTATTTGAACCTGAAGCGGTCATCCACACCTCGATTAACGAGAATGTGCAACTTAATTTAGAAATGGCGCAGCGAAACAATGTTTTAGCTAGCCCTCCTACCATCAAGGCGCCAATTATCGTGGCTGTTGGTGAACTGGAGCCTGAAGGTTTCCGCCAGCAATCAGTTAGCTATGTGACCCTATGCCAAGCTAATGGCATAGAAGCTGAATATTACGAAATAAAAGGTTGTAATCATTTTACAGCATTAGATGCCTTCTCTAAACACAATCACGAGCTATTTCATAAACTGATTACGATAATCAGTCAGTAATGGTCAGGAAAGATAATCCTATTTTTTTTATAAATATTTTATTTGCCTGGCAGTTCTTTCGGGTTACTCTTAAACATCGTTTTTGAACTATTATAGTTGGATCTATTATGTCTAATATTAGTATGCTTGAGATAGCGGAGTTGGAAAAAACGGAATTAGCCCCATTTATAAAAAAAGCCCTTGAGAGCAAAGCTCCAGATCCTGCTTTTCATGCAATAATGGGCCATAATCCTGAATTGGCGAAATCAATGTATGTCGCATGGGGAACGGTGTTCCAAACGGGCAGGGTAGACCATAAATTAAAAGAAGTTATTCGAGTAAAGTTATCCCGAGCCGCTGATTGTAATTATTGAGGTAACGTCAGATCTGCTTCGGCGAAGCAGCAAGGTTTGACAGAAGTGAAGATCGATGAGGGCATCGATAATTATGAATCTTCCCTTAATTTTACTGAAGCGGAAAAAGTGGCTCTCCGATACAGTGAACTAATGGATACGTGCCCAGAAAAAATAGATGAGAAGTTTTACTCAGAATTAGCTAAACATTATACGACCGAGGAAATCATAGAGCTTGGTATTTATATCGGGTTCAACGTAGGCTACCATCGGTTTTTTGGAACGCTGGATTTTTATCCAATGTTTGCCCCCGATGGAAAGTTGGTTGATCAGAAAACTTCCCGGGAAATTTATGGGGATACCCCGGTCTCTCATCTGAAAGGCACCTCGGAGCAAAAAAAATTTAGTGCAGCTGCAGAATAGATCATTCTGCATTAAGGATCATGAATTATGCCTATGGTTGACACAGTTCCGCTGGAAACTCTTGCACAATCTCCCTTGCGTTCTTTAATAGATAAAGTGCGCGATCAGAAAATACCTGACCCACTTTTTTTTCAAATATTCGCCCATGTGCCGGGTTACACTGAAGCCCTCTTTGATGCCCTGCATCGTTCCCATATGGAGGGTAATGTAGATCATAAGTTGAAAGAGATTATCCGTATCCGTTTAGCTCGTTTAGCCGGGGATCAATATTTTTCTAATTTGCGTTCTAAAATCGCCATTGACGCCGGGTTAACCGAGGACATCATTGAGGCTGGTTGTGGAGATTTTGAGGGAGATAAACGTTTTAATGAAGCGGAAAAGTGGGCCCTAAGCTACGCCAAATTAATGTACACGGAGCCAAAAAAAGTAAATGAGGGTTTTTACCAAAAGGGTAAGACCTATTATTCTGAGGCGGAAATCATGGAGCTTGGTGCATTCATTGCTTTCCATTATGGATTACAGGTTTTTATGCGCACGATAAAGGCGTTTCCGTTACATGATAAGGACGGCAACCTAATGACACATGCGGAAAGTCGAAAATACTATAGTAGCAAATAAAATTTTTTATTCTTTTCCAAGTCAATAGTATCGGGAGCTTAATTCATTTACTTAAAGATTAGGTTCTGGTTGCAGTCCCCGAAGCAGCGTATTTTTTAAATTCAAGGTTAAATCAACTGAGATCTTAATCTATTTGACCCGTGATCAAATAGATTAAGTCGATATTGATTCCTCTTCCTGGCGGAGACGAAACCTTTGTAATTTTCCAGTGGCAGTCTTGGGGAGTTTATCAACATACTGAATGGCGCGCGGGTACTTATAAGGTGCAATTCTATTTTTGACGAAATCCTGCAGGGTTTTGGTAAGTGCGTCGCCCCTTTTATTTTCATCCCTCAACACAATGAAAGCTTTCACGATTTGGGTGCGTTCGGGATCGGGTGAACCGATGACGGCACATTCTGTAACTTCGATGTGTTCTAATAACACGCCTTCTATTTCGGGACCTGAGATATTATAGCCTGACGAAATTATCATGTCGTCGGCGCGTGCAACATATCGAAAATAACCCTCCTCATTAGTTTCATATATGTCTCCAGGATAGTTCCAGCCGTTCCTCACATAGTCAGATTGGCGCGGGTCATCCATATACCGACAGCCTGTCGGGCCTTTAACCGCTAGCAGTCCCGGCGTGCCGGAAGGAACTTCTGATCCCTTTTCGTCCATCACTTTGGCTTGATAACCGGGGATAGCTTTACCCGTATAGCCGGGTAGCATTTCGTTGGGTGCTGCAGAAACAAAAATATGCAGCATTTCTGTCGAACCTAGTCCGTCGATCAGTTTGATGCCCGTCGCCTCATAAAAAGCCTCCCACGTAGCCTTTGGTAATGTTTCACCAGCCGAGATGCCTTGTCGCAAGCTTGATAAGTTAAATTTTCCTGTCAAATCTGCCATGGAGCGGAATACGGTTGGTGCCGTATATACTTGGGTTACTTGATAGTTGCTGATGGTTCCCGTCAGAGCTTCGGGTCCTGCCCCTGGAAAGAAGCGAGTTGAAGCGCCAAAGCGCATTGGAAATAATGTGACGCCACCTAGACCGAAGGTAAAGGCTAATGGGGGAGTTCCAGAGATAATGTCGTCCGGTGTTATTTTACCCACATAACGGGGGAAGCAATCCGTTATAGCCATAATATCTCGGTGAAAGTGAATTGTTCCTTTCGGTTGACCGGTGGTACCAGAAGTAAATGCTATAAGTGCCACGTCGTCTGCAGCTGTATTGGTGTTTTGTAGATCTGAGGATTTACCTTCGGCCGCCTTTTCTAACGTTGCTAAGTTACCGCCCTCTGCCATGGTAGTGAAGTAAAGGAGGTGTTTGAGTTCCGCAGATGTGGCTGCAGCTTCTTCCAAATCTGTGTCAAGGTTTGTATCGCAAAGCGCTATCGTTACACCGGCTCTATCTAATATATATGAAAGCTCTCTGCTGCGGAGAAGGGGCATAGTGGTGACACAAATGCCGCCGGCTTTCAGAACAGCAAACCAACAGGCGACTAGCATCGGTGTATTCTCTGCCCTCAGTAAGACCCTTCCACCGGTAACCAGACTACAGTCTTCTATCAAAACCCGTGCAAGACGATTACTAAGCTTAAGCAGTTCATTATAAGTCCAACTTTTGTCCTCGTAATGTAATACTGCCAACCCACCAAAACCCCTAGCCACCATCTTATCGAGAAGTTCAACACCAGCGTTCTGATGGTCTGCGTAGGTTATTAACTCGGGAACTCCTGAATAGTCATATTCAGGTTGTAGATTGGTATCCGGCAGTAAATCTCTTGCATAGGTATCTCTATGCGCTGTTGGAACACCGCCAGGTGGTTTCTTTTCAAATTTGTCCTTGCCAGATTTCATGGTTTTTCACAGGTTGTCCAAAATCGGCTCAATTTTTTTCACCGGTATTTATGCTTAAGCCTTTAAGAATTGCAACAAGATCGTAAGCGTTAAGTTTATTCTTTCTTTGTGTCTTTCAACAATTTCTCTCTAATAATCACTAATTAATTCCACAAACCCATTTTGGCTAAATTTGCTGCCCCCCCAACACGATCAACCGGAGATCCTGTAAGATGGACGATTGTAAACCACGTTTTTGGTACAAATCCCCACCTTATGCGCAATGGATGATCGGTTATGACGTTCTAACCGGTTAAAACTTCTAATCTCATAAATAAAGAGGTTAAGAAATAAATTGGGACTAAATCCACTAACTTGAGTTCTCAACGCTCAAAATGTGGGTTTGAAATAAAGGGTACTCAACAGTATCAAAAGCCTTCGGGTACAGATTTGTTGGTTTGGAATTCGTTTCATTCCAGAATTTCAACAGTTACATCAATATTTACCCCAATAGGGATCATTCCTTATGGCCTCTTCCACGAGAGCGACGTCTTCCGGAATATCTACCGATTGATAGGGTCGAGGTGCCATGGGTGCAATACGCTGTGTAAATCCATGATCATAGATCCGGTTGCTGTCGCAGGACTCCTTTATTTCAAGTGGCGACGCTTTCAAGCTTGTAAACCAACTCAGGAAGCTCCACTTGAACCCAAAAATTCCGCCTACTCGTTTTGCTCCAAGATCCAAACTAAAACCATTAGTATAAGGAATTGGGCTTCTTGATGTATATAATACATCGCCTCGTAAATTGTGGACTAATTTTACTATGTTTGGATTGCGGTAGGTTGCTTCATCAACAATTGGAACAGTAAGAATTGTTCCATCAACATCTGGATCATCGTGGAATGGTTTTATAACCACTTCGATAAGATCTGGACCGAGAAGAGGCTCATCACCCTGCACACAGACCACAATATCGTTTTCTGCAACAGAGTGGTTACAGATTGTTACGGCTTCGGCTACCCTATCTAGCGCTCGAGAATGCTTATTGGAAGTCATCAAAACCGTATAATTTTTTGATTCGCCAAATAAGCGTATTTCTTCATCGCATGTTGCTAACGCTAGTAATTCCCAGTGATCAAATAATTTAGCACGCTCGAAGCAATGTTCAATCATCGGGCGACCTAATATTGGATGAAGTGGTTTTCTAGGGAAACGGGAAGCGGCCATGCGGGCCGGAACAAAACCAAAGATTTTCATTTTAAGGCATCCGAAAAGTTATGAGTTGACAGTTTAAAATGATACAAATCAAATCAAAGAAGGGTTACAAAAATTAGATGCTTATTATTAGGCAATACACTCTATTGATTTACATATCTTTTTGAAATTCAAATCTTGCGTGTCAAAGGTAAGCCTGTTCATTAAAAAACTGAAGCTTGAATTTGAGTTTGACTGCATCTTTGTTTTATACAGAGATCTCGGATGTCAATTGCTTCGGGGAGGCTAGGGTAAAATAATTGACGTCTCAAGACACCATTAAGTGAGAAATAAAGAAATTAGAGGGTTCTTTATAAAATGATGTCGACCGGCAACTCTCCCGATAACAATTGTTAATATGACTGGCAGATTGGACATGTTGGTGTTCGACCATGCGGAATTTCCGTTTATCGCGAACCGTGGCCAAAGAATTCTTGGTTAGAATTGTTTTCTGGGAAATTTATTGGGTGGTCGTGTATTATTTCAGAAATTAAGCAGGAATAACCGATTCTAACTTGAAACTTGCAGTTTATTTAGTACTTTTGGAAGGTGATGAAAATCATTTAATAGTGCCTTAACCTTCAGGTCTTCATAGGGTACGTGGCAATAACCATAGGTAACACATATGGCGGGAATGCCGGCATTATTAGCGGCTGCCACATCAGTTTCGCTGTCTCCAACGAACATAGAATTCGAGACATCTCCTTTTACAGCTCTGATTGTTTCAAGTACATGTTGACGATGTGGTTTACGGTTTTCGACGTCGTCTTCTGTAATTATCGCGCCAAAAAATTGGTCCAACTTCAGAGACTGGAGGACTGGGCGGGTGCTTAAGCCGGGCTTATTTGTGCAAATCCCCATCCTTACGCCGGCATTTTTCAGCTCCGCTAACACTTCATAAACGCCGTCATAAACAAGTGTATACTCGACGGAGTTTTCCATGTAAGCATTGAGGTATCGATCCATTAGAATTTTGAGCTTTTCGGGTTTAATGGGCTGGCCGAAATCTTCATGTACTCGATTGATCATCCACTTGGCGCCAAAGCCGACAACTTCTTTAACTTCCTCAGTAGTTAATTTTATAATGCCCTCTGCTGATAAAACTTGATTTAGGGCAACTCTGATCGCGGGGAGACTGTCTATCAATGTTCCATCGAGATCGAATACAATTGTGTCTGGATAAATTAACTTTTCGGACATTTCAGTTATCTGAGATTTTCCAAAATTACCAGTCGGTGTTGTTTCTGGTTCGGGTTACGAGACCAGAATGGAGGCCTAGAATTGTATTCGAAGTTATCCCAACGGCAAACTTCGTCAATTAGAACAGTATCATTTAGGCTCCACGGAAAATCAAAAAATTTGATTTCCTCACCATCATATAATTGTTTATAAATTCTGTTCAAACAATAGAAGGCTGTGCGGTCATTCTTGTTGCCCCTTAAAAGGTCAAAATAAGATTTGATTACACTATTGGTCATTTCTTGCATGCAATGGAGGGCGACAGCTAATCCGACATTTGCTTCAGAAATTAACTTTGAATTGTCTGCTTGAATGGCGATAACGTCGATATCATTTTGGTTCAACGCATCCATCATTTCGACTTGATTCGTGGGTAATGCTATCCTTAAACTAGGAATGGCTTTTCGTGCAAATACAAGATCCATCAGTAGTGGAGTTGTCAAATTAACGGTAACTATCTTGGTTTCGGAGTAGGATAGTTTGAGGAGAGAAGTCATTACGCCGTAACCATCACCAATTACCAGGTTTATTCCTTCCAATCCCTTAACGTCTAAATTATCCTTGATTACGGCCAGACCTAGAGTTTGGCGCAACATATCTAATGTCACGGCCCGCTCTTGGCCTTCCGCTATAAATTTAGCTAAATCGTAACACTCACCAAAGTTTTGGCTTTCTCTGATGATATATCGATAGGGCCACTGTAGAAGCCAGTGAGCAGTTTTATGAATCTGGCTGTATTTTTTGGAGATGCTACCCACAGGAATTAGCCCTGTCATTTCCCCTTTTGCAGTGAAAGAGAAGTCTTCTAGTTCAGTTTCCCAAAAGGAAGAGCGGGTCCTTTCAGATTTGTCGGCTGCCTCTTCAAGGGCTACAAGTATATCTTCATCAAACAACATTTTACGTTTTCTGCCATTGTTACCAAATTGAGACTCTAATTGAAGGAAAGAGTAATCGCCTTAGCAAGAGTTAGAACCTCAAATATTTAATATTCGCTGTTAGGTTATATGATCACAAAGGTAACGATGAGCCAATATTCTCAACAGTTTGGGATGGGATACAAGCCGAAAATAATTTTCTTTTTTGGTCTAAAACTAGGTTTGGCTCATCTTATTGAGTTGTCATTAACAGGGTACTCTGCGTCTTGAGAGTGATCTAGAGTTTAAATATTTTTATTTGACTGCGCAAAATTTTGGGATTAGCCATTTCAAGTCGCTGATGGTCCCCAAATGGGTCAGAATTAAATGTCGTGTCCCTGTATCGACGTAAATCAGGAGCAAAGAACATGGTTGAGCACTCAAGTTCGTTTTTTCAAGGTTGGGAAGACGACGAGCATGTCAGACTTTTCGATTGGTTTTCGTATTTCCCGACACCTCTTTTCTTGAAGCAGTTTGAATATTTTAATGAAGTTCGCCTTTTGAAAGAATATTTTCAAGTGAACGGGGCAAAAGAGAAATCTATGTTTGAGGTGGGTTGTGCTACGGGAGAGGTTTTTCGGTATCTGAAGAGAAGGCAACATGAATGTCAATATCGTGGCTTTGATATTTCTGCGAATGCAATCAATGCAGCTAAGAAAAAATTTCCAAAGGGAAATTTCTATTGTATCGAAGAGAATACGAGGCAAATATTTAAAGAATACGGTCAGGCAGATATTGTGTTCAGTCGTGATGTGGTTATACATCAAACCAACGTCTGGGGATTTTTGGACTCATTGATCGAACTGACAAGGGGTTCATTGATCATGCGTATGAAGACACGTGACGTCGGTACTACCTGTCTAGATCCTGAGTTGTCTTGCCAAGCCCATTACAGAAAATATTGGATGCCCTATGTGGTTATAAACGTGGATGAATTATGCGAATATCTTGCCCAGAAAAGCGATGTCAAGAAGATCACAATTTTGAAAAGCTATGGAATATTGGGTGGTCAAAATGGGCGCTTTTTACCAAAAGAACTATATTTTCCTGAGTCTGGAACAGCGGAAACGAGCGTCTGTATCGAAAAAGGTCTCAGGAACAGAGATAAGCCTGAAATTGTCACTCGTGTGCAATCTGACAAAATGCATTGGTCGCTGTTTGATCGCGCTTGGTTAAAACTCTGGCTTACATATAAGATGCCTCCCACTGCTGATGCTAGCAAGGTTAGTTAAATTATGGAAATTAGCTGGAATTTGATTGGAGACACTTTAGAGAGGGATATACGTTCTTCCACGATTCCATTTTATATCAAAGAAGGAGAGGTGCCGGAGTGGTCGAACGGGGCGGTCTCGAAAACCGTTGTGCTCTCACGAGTACCGTGGGTTCGAATCCCACCCTCTCCGCCATTTTAGATCCCGCAAAATAAACCAGCCCGACTATTCGACTTTGATAATGTGGAGTATATTGGTAGTGCCAGGAGTGCTAAAAGGAACGCCCGCTGTTACAACCAGTCTTTGTCCTGGTTTTGCGAATTCTTCTCTGGCAGCGACGTTGATCGTATGAGCCACAAGATCATCAAAAGTGCCAACATCGTGAGTTTGTAATGGGTGTACCCCCCAGGCAAGAGCTAACTGGCGGGCAATGTCCGTTTATGGCCAGAAGGGGGCCGGTTGAACAAATTGGACTATCGCCAAATTAATAATTAAACTTCTTCGGGTAACGACGGAGATCATATGTTCTTGGAAAATTATTGGTACTGCGCTGCCCTGCCCCATGAGGTGGATGCTAGGCCACAGCGTCGGGTGATTTGCAATGAGCCTGTTGTTTTCTACCGAGATACTAAGGGAAAACTGGTTGCGCTGGAAGACCGTTGCTCCCACCGCCAAGCACCTTTATCGATAGGAGAAATCCGGGGCGACAACATCCAATGTAATTATCACGGATTTGTATTTGATCGCGATGGCGCGTGTGTCCATATCCCTCATCAGGACACTATTCCCAGTCGGGCTCACATCCGCGCATATCCAGTAACGGAAAAGTGGGGGTTTATATGGATTTGGCGAGGCGAAGCCGCTAAAGCCGACGCCGCAAAAATTCCACATCTCCCATGGACCAATGACGCCGGACGCAGCCCGGTTTATGTCTATTTTTATGTGAAGGCAAACCATCAACTGATAGCCGACAACCTATTGGATATTTCTCATGCGGACTATTTGCATTCAGATACGCTTGGTTCCAAATCAGGGATTATGGGCGGTCCTCAGCCAGATAAAGTTGAGTTTAGAACTTGGCAGGAAGGCGATGAAGTCCACAGTTTTAGAAAGCTTACCAATGTTGAAGTCGCGAGCTACCCCAAAAAGTGGGGGAACTTTACACGCAATGTTAATCGCACAAATATTCAAATGTGGGAGGCGCCAAACACGGTTCATGTCCACTTGGAATTTGAAAATGACGAGAATAAAATACTCATCAATCACGATCACATTATGACACCTGAAACCGATACCACGACCCACTATTTTATGGATTTTACCCGGAACTTTGGCTTAGACGGTAACCAATATCCAACTGACGATGACATTTATGATGAGCAACACTCGGTCATCAGTGGTGATGACCTACCCATGGTGGAAGCCCAACAGGAGAACATCAATCTATGTAGGGGTGTCGTCGACGTTCCGGTCAAAGCCGATAAATTAATCAGCGCTGTGCACCGGCATTTAGCGGATATGTATTTGGTACAAGACATTCCAGTTCCGTCCTACGTCCTTGTGCAGCGATGATTGAGGAAACGCTATGCTTAAACTCTATTACCTCGAAGAAGCCGATTCTATTTGCTCCAACCGGGTTTTGATGACTCTAGCAGAAAAGGGCATAGACGATTGGATTCCCCAAAACCTAGTGCTGTTGAACAGGGATCAATTCAAACCAGAATATCTCAAACTCAATCCCAAGGCTCAGGTGCCAACCCTTGTGCATGATGGAAATGTTATCCGAGAATCTTCTATTATTTGTGACTATCTTGATGATTTAACACCAGACCCTGCACTTAAACCTAAAGACCCAGCGGATCGAGCGTATTTGAGAGAATGGATTAAGGACTCGGATGAGTCCGGATATCAAGCAACCGCATCACTGAATTTTGTCACCAAATTTCGCCTCGAAGTTCCTCGAGAACAGCTGGTAGAGCGCTGGAAAAAAGTGCCTGACATAGATCGTCTTCACCGTCAGCAATCCTGTGTATTTGAAGGATTAAAGTCGCCGTATGTGCTGCGCGCCATTGGAGCTTGGGAAAGAACTTTCAAAAAGATGGAAGAAACTCTTTCCGATGGTCGGCCTTGGATAATGGGCGAACAATTTACGTTGGTTGAAACTACCAGCGCACCCTTTGTTAAAGTATTGGAAATGTTACGGTTGTTGGACATATGGCTGGATGATCGACCCAATGTTCAGCGCTGGTGGGAAAGTGTGGCTGTTCGCCAAAGCTATAAAGATTTGGAAGAGTATCCCGGCCAAAGCGAGGATGATGATGCCCCCCATGCCAAAGCCGGCGCCGCTGTCGCGAACAAAATTGGAGAACTATTAGAACACTATCGAACAACCATTCCTCAATTGTAAACCTTGTTCTTATTCAATTCGTGACCAAAATCTTTGATTGTGTCAGCTAGAGCATAACCTCGCCCCTTCAATTACGCCACGCACTCGCAGTAGCCGTTTTATTGCCCAATGGTGCCAGAAAGTGGGGAAGAATTGAAGTTAGTTGGTTTGACTTAGTCTTGGTTGGTCAATTTACGTTCCATGTATCAAATACTCAGAGATCCAATTTCTAGTTGGTTTTTGGGCGTTTCTTATATTCTCGTGATCGGTGGCGGTTTTACGGGGCCGTTGTGGGGACCCAATGCCGGCAGCCGTTTCGGTTCCGTATTCGAGAGCGGACATTTTTAGAAAAATTCAAGCCAATCTGCTAAATTATGGGAGTCATCGCTTTTGGATCTGCTTCTTTCAATACCTTTAATAGATTCTTATCGAAGAACAATTTTACTCAAAATAGCAAAAAATTCATTTTAATAATATAATCCACTCTAATATCCTTAAAATAGGTAGAACTTAGGTATACCCCAGTTTTATAACTCAAAATAAGGTATTCATTAATATTTTAACAAATAACCATACCAGAGCTAGAGTAATTGCTCTGTACGTGGCTCTTTGGAATCCATATAAGAAATTGCAAAATTTGAATAAGACGAAATCAGAATATAACCTCCAAAAATAATCAGAAAATATAAAATTGATTTTTTAAACAGATTATTATCCGCAAATCTAAAAATCACCGATCCAATCCATGCAAATAGAAGCATAAAAGGAAACAAAATAATAATACTGGCCACATTTTTAATATTAAAATTACCAGCAAAGAAGATGGCTATCGCCGCTACCCCTTCCATTATGAATGCTACCGCATTAAGACTGGCTTTTAGCGTAATCGGTGGCATACCTTTTGCTATAAAATATACGGCGATTGGGGGGCCGCCGATTGACGAAGCACCATTTGTTACGCCAGAAAACATTCCAATGCAAAAAGAAAGCAACGTGGTTTTATGTCCTCGATAAGTCCATCCGCTTAACAAGAGACAGGCAAATCCTATTACCAGAATTGAAATTATTATCCGCATTGTTTCAGGGTTGGCGATAACTAGAATCCAAACACCTATAGGTGTTGCTATAAATCCGCCCAGTACCAGAGGTATAATAGGTTTCCACTCCGCATTTCTAGCGGCTTTAGGAAACATTGGTATCATCACTAAGACATCAGTAGATAGTGCAAGTAAGACAGCTTCGCTGGGCGGCATTAGAAAACTCAAGAACGGCACCATAACCATGGTTGGACCAAAGCCGGCAAACCCCCTCATAAATCCCCCCGCAGCTACAATTGCTAACAAAGGAGCCCAGTATGATAAATCCAGATTTAACGCGTCAAAATTTACCATGTCCGACCATACAAATTTTCCGGTGAGTGAAATACAATTAGATTGATAAGATACAAATAGATATTTTAAGGTCCATTAATTCCATTCCAACATTAATACGCATGAGCACTATCGAAAGATGAATTAGTAGTCTTAATTCACCTATTAGGAAAACTAATAGGTCAGTTAGTAAACGTTATTTGAGAAATAAGGCGCAAGTGACTACATTATGATTGTAAGTTTGAGCTAGTGATTTCATTTTTCATAGGAATATCTGGGTGTAAAACTTTAGTAGATTGATGAAAGCTGATCGTAATATTATCTTTTAAAGAAACATATTATTTATCGACATTGAAAATTTCGGGGAGGAAAAAGTGAATATTAAAAAAAAGTTATTAGTCGGCGTGTCAGTGATGTCTCTCATATTATTGTCGAACCATGCTGCAATGGCCGGGAGCGCATTTGAGCAGCTTGTTGAAAAATCTAAAAGCGAATTGGCAAAAGTTGGGGGGAAAATTAATATAGGTCTGGATTGGAAGAAGAGTGACGCGGGTCCAGTTATGGCGTCCTTCAAGAAGGACTTTCCGTTTGTAAAGGAGATCAAATACGCTCGAGAAACTGGCGTGGGACCTTTCGGACGCTACTTGATTAGTTTCAAGCAAGGCCAAAATCCACCGCACGACATTATGCATGTTGCCAGCGAATTTCAGGACCAGTATTTGAAAGCGGGTGCCTTTCAGAAACCGATGTTTGATTATGAAGCCCTTAATGCTTCTCTACCTAGTGGCTGGCCTAAGCTGCATAAAAACGCTTTAGATCCGAAGGGAGATTTTGTTTCAACCACCGGCAATGCTCGAGGTATAATTTGGAATACAAAACTCGTGGCGGCAGACAAAGCACCAACCACTTGGGCGTCTTGTCTGGATCCCGCTTGGAAAGGAAAAGTTCTAATTGATGCCCGAAATAAGCTACAAGCATTTCAATACGATCCAAATCAGAGGCCAAGGCATATCGCCTGGTTAAAGAAACTTGTAGACAACGACGTGATGATCATTCGCGGCCAGGGATCAATCGTCCGCAAAATCGCGGGAGGGGAGTTTCCGGTTGCCTGTGGTATTAATTATCATACCGCCTACAGATCTATTGAAAGATCGGGAGTAAAAAATGTTAAATTTACATTCGCTGAATCTATCCCGCTAGAACTTGGTACAAGATTATATATTCCTAAATGGTCCAGGACCCCGGCGACCGCGCAGTTATTCGCATTATGGGCTGCAACAGAAGGACAGGAGCCACTGGGTAAATTCGCTTATCGCGGGTTCACATGGAACCCCAAAGCACATAAATATGCGGCCTCGCAAGGTAAATATATCAGTCTCTGTGGTGCAGAGTGTGCAACAGGGTGGACTAAATTCAATAAGGAATACCCAAAAC
Organism: Rhodospirillales bacterium; assembly: GCA_028345065.1. GTDB lineage: Bacteria > Pseudomonadota > Alphaproteobacteria > Rhodospirillales > UBA2165. The sequence continues at coordinate 8,300 of JAOMCN010000015.1, read as the reverse complement.
TTCTCAAAATTCCTGTGGTTAAAGAGAAAAAGAAGAAGAAATAACAAATCAGGTTTTGTAAACCTGTAAAAAATTTAAAATTGAAGTATGTTCGGGGTCGTCGTCTCACACCTGATTTAGACAGTGATGCGGCGGCCCATTCTTAATTTTATCGAACAATATCCTGTAATGTTGAAAATCAGTAACCTAAAAAAAAGTTATTCCATTGACGGGGGAACAGTGGATGCTCTTCGGGGTGTGAGCCTAGAGGTCTCTGAAGGAGACTTTTTCACTTTTTTGGGTCCTAGTGGATCGGGGAAGAGTACGGCTCTCAGATGTGTTGCAGGTTTAGAACATCCTAATGAAGGTGAAATTTATATTGGTGACCAATGCTTTTATTCTTCCAAAAAGGGTATTCAGGTTCCACCGAATGAACGGCCAATTGGTGTGGTATTTCAATCCTATGCGATTTGGCCACACATGACCGTATTCGATAATGTTTCTTTCCCGCTGGTCTATGGAGCCAGAGGGCAGAGATCGTCTAAGGCTAAAGTGCATAAACATGTTGTTGATGCCCTGGAGATGGTCCATATGGGGGAATATATTGATCGACCAGCAACTCAATTATCAGGCGGTCAACAGCAACGGGTAGCACTCGCTCGTGCGCTCATTCGTAAACCGAGACTTCTTCTTTTGGATGAACCGCTAAGCAACTTAGATGCCCAATTAAGAGAAGTCATGAGGACCGAGTTAAAGGATCTCACTCGGGAATTAGGAATTACATCGTTCTTCGTTACCCATGATCAGCTCGAGGCACTTGCAATGTCCGAATGGATCGGTGTCATCATGGATGGGGAAATTGTGGAGGTTGGACGGCCTGATGAAATATATTCGGATACAAAAAACTGGCGAGTAGCAGAGTTTCTTGGGATCGGCAACAGATTAGACGGTCAGGTGATTCAAACAAAAGCCGGTGCTATTCTGAAAACGGGTATTGGCTCAGTCTCCATCAAATTAGACGAGTCTCATAGAGATCTGGATAGAGCCACGATTACAATAAGACCCGAAGCCATTCAGTGCTATCGAAGTAGGCCCACTGAAACTTCTAATATTTTTGAAGGAATAGTAAAGCGAACAACGTTCCTGGGGACATTTATCGATGCCGAGGTCGCGGTGAATGAGGTAAGTATTAGGGTAAACTTGAATTCCTATAACGCATTTGTGACCGGGGAAACAATATTTATGAGGTTTCCGACTGAGCGTTGTAAATTTGTCCGGTAATTAAGCGCAAACCCTAGCCCGGTTCCTGTCGGTTTAGCTTAACCACCAACCAGCGGCCTCCAATTGCGAAGACCCCTAATCCGATGATGAGACACACACCGATGGCTGCCGTCTGACCAGGGTAACCATCATCCCAACTGTGCCACATAATCACCGAAATCACCTTGTTTTCGTGAGACGTCAATAACAGCGGAATCGAAAAATTCCGCAAGGCATGGGTTGCGACCCAAATCCAACCACTGATGAAAGCCGGTAACATAAGAGGTAGGACGATTTTCCGCATCACTGTGCGCCATTTGGCGCCGGAGGTAGTTCCGGCTTCCTCAAGTTCGACGTGTATTTGTGAGAGGGCGCCGTTCATTGTCCTACTGCCAAAGGCCAGGTAGCTTACGGTCAGGCCTAACACGATGATGGTTAAAGTTCCAAACAGGTTTAAATGCGACATCGGCGGCTGAGAGAATAAGTAGATAAATGCAACTCCTATAACTATTCCAGGTATTGCCTGGGGAACAAACGCTATGCCGTCTAGGATTCCCCCTCCCTTGACTTTATTTCTGACGATTACCCAAGCCATGGTTAGCGAGAGAACCATGGTTAAGGTTCCGGCACCGACAGCAACCAAAATTGTATTCCAACTTGCGTCCAAAATATCCGGGTCATTGAAAACTTCAATGTAGTGTTGAAAAGAGAGGTCTTCGATCAGCTCCAAAGAAGGTGCCATGGGTATTGGAAGTAGGGAACTCCAGATTAGGGAAACAGCCGGTGCGCCAATAGAGAGTAAAAAATAGATGACAAAAATACTAAAAAAGAAGCTTCGCCATTTACCGAGATAGATGATACGTGGTCTATACCCTTTTCCGGTGACAGTCGCGTGACGACCCGATTGACCAACCACCCGTCTATACCAAAATACTAAAAGTATACTAAGAATCAAAAAGGCAGCACTAAGAGCTGAAGATAAGCCGTATTCAGGAGGTGTATAGCGCTGGGTCGTAAAAAAAATATAGGATGGGAATACGAATACTTTTGCTGGCAGTCCTATAATTATGGGTATCTCAAGCGATTCTAAATGCGTCATAAAGCTATAGATGGTGGCCGCAAGTATTATGGGTGCCAGCAAAGGAAAAGTTACACGGAATTGTGTTGTCAGATTAGAGGCGCCGGAGGCGCGAGCTGCTTCTTCTAAACTTGGATCCATAGCCCTTACACCGCCGACTATAATAAGAAAGGCCGTTGTTACCCCCCGCAAGCCTTCTAAAAAAATCATATATCCCATGCCGCCATAAATATTAAATGGTCCAGTGGATATGATGAGGCCAAACCAGGACGATATTTCTCGAATCCAAACGTTAAAAATACCAATTTGTGGTGAAAGTAGAAATGTCCAGGAGACAGCAAATAGAAGTCCCGGCATGGCCATGGGGATCAGCATTAATCCCCAGGCAAGATTTCGGAATGGTAAATCGGTTCGTTCCGTCAAATACGCAAAAAATACAGCAACACAAATTGAAATTGCGGTACTAAATGTAGCCAGTACTGCGGTATTGAAAAATATAGAATAGGTCTGTGGGTCAGTGTACGCATTGATGTAATTGTCCAGGGTCAGCTCACCCGGTTCCCACGGCGTACCAGATCGAAAGCTAAAATATACTAAAGCGGCGAGAGGCACGAGAATAAGTGCTAGTGTGAATAAAACTATTATACTGGGAGGAAGGTACTGCCAGCGACCCCGAAAATTGATTTTAGATCCCCGACCGCTTAAGGCTGAAGTCATAATATTACAGTCTACCTAACAAAATTCTTCTAGTTTCATAATCTGGTTACAAGGGGAAAACCGTGTTTTTGCACCCAAACTGGCTTAACCCTTCCAGCGGGGATTAGTTTAATATGGACTATCACTGCCAAACGCAGTTTAAAATCCCTATTCCTGAATAACTGCTATGACTTCCATCTCGACTAGCATATCTGGATTTTTAAGTCCCACAATGGCGGATGATCGAGCAGGCAAGGGCGGGGTAAAAATTTTTGAGTATTCTTCATTAAACGCTGCAGCGTCTTCAGCATGCCGTAAAAATACAGTCGCTTTTACAACGTCGTCCAATGAAGATCCTGCTTCCTCTAAAATTGCGCTTAAATTTCCAATGCATCGACGCGCCTGATCACGAATATCTCCCATTTTGCCCGTTTCTCTATTTCTCCCTGCCTGCCCCGAGGTGAAGATAAAATTTCCAGTTTTAATGGCTTGATTGAAGGGACCTGTTGGAACTGGCGCATTATCTGTCCGAATGGCGGTTTTATTCATATTTCAATTTCCATTCATATAGTTTTAAGGTGATTTGACGAGGCTATTGACCGTTTTATATGCAACCTCATGATCGATATCCGGTGAGCCTCCGCCAATACCCAGGGCACCAATGCAAACGCCACCCTCAAATATTGGGAAGCCGCCTTTATTCAGGGTAACACCGCCGGGTATGATTTCGGTCAAGCTTTGCCCAAACATCGGCCTGTCTTTCCATTGCTCCATAAGTTCTGATGTTGATTTTCTGAAGGCCGCTGCGAGGCGTGCCTTGCCTATCGCCATATATGGACCATGCCATGCTTCTTCCTTCCCACGGGCGACGAGTACCAGGTGTCCGGCAGCGTCAAGGACTGCTACGCTAACTTGGATACCTTGTTCTTCACCAATTCTTTTTGCCGCTTCTAAGTACTGAACTGCCTTTTTAAAGTCCATTTCAGTTTCCACCTATCACTAAATGTAACTGCACATCACCTGAGATAAGAGTCTGCGTTATCACCCAGGAGCCTTTTCATTGCCGTCTCATTGATCGATTTCCATCCTAAAACATTATCAACGGATTTTGGCCAATCGCACTCCGGGTGAGGAAAATCCGATCCGTAAACCAGGCAGTTTTCCCCAAGTAGATCTATAACCGCTTTGGTCATCATTTCCCCCTCGCTGGCTTCAATATTGCACAATACTCGACCCTGCCGTGCATAATCACTCGGTAGACATTTTAATTTAGGAACAGCTCCTTTGACATATTCCACTTGGCTGTCCAAACGAAATAACCAGTAAGGTAGCCACCCATGTCCTGATTCACAGCAACAAATTTTTAGGTTTGGGTAACGGTCCAGTATTCCACCACAAATAACGTAGGATACTATACGTTGAGCCCCCCAGGGGTGGGCTGCGCAACGGGCAATTGCGGCATTACCCCAGATGTCTCGGTAACCTGGAAAATACGGGGGTTCGTAGAAAAAGCTATGGTATATCATCGGCAGTTCTAAATCGTTCATTACTTCCCAAATTGGTTCTAGTGACGGGTCGTCAACTGGCAATCCTTCAGGGAGAATTGGCCATACACAAGACATCCATTCTTCTTCACCGCGGGATTTCAGTTCTTTGACGGTCCAATCAACATCGCCACAAGCTGCTAGCATCAGTCCTTTCAGTCGGTTCGGATGGTTACTGCAAAATTCTTTCATATAGCTGTGGTATGCGCCATACAGGCCCGTGGTCAAGGACGAGTCCAGGGAACTACTTGCGGAAGCCCATGTGCCGGGAATAAGGACATTTACATCGACGCCTTCAGTATCCATATCACTAATACGTCCTTCTGAATTTTCATGTTGTGTCCCCGTTGTAGGCAAATCCTCAGCTATGTTTTGGACACGGCCTTCCAAAGGGCCAGAGCCGCCGGCCTTTACCTTTTCCGCAACAGCAGGTTGACCGGCTATCCTGTCATAAGGAATTGGATTAATCTTAATCGTTGTCCAAGGTGATTCCGGATGCCCCCGTCCTAGAGGGGAATTCATTGTTCTGAAATAGGGTGAGAATTCATTCCACCTGGACTTCATCTCTTCGCCAGCAAATTTGTTGAGTACTTCCATGGAAGGAGTAACATGACTATCTACATCTACAACTCGGTAACCATTACGCATCTAATACTTCCTTATAATTGTGCAGGGACTATACCAATCAGGTGACACCTCTAACATTCTAGCGTTGAACCCACAGCCTAACGTACTATTCAGGCACCAATAATTTACTACAGATTATTATCTAGTTAACTAACAACTAGGGGTAACCGTAATGTAGTCATTAGGGTCCAATTTCTCAAATATCATTTACTAACGGGAGTATTAGTTTTACTTATGAGAAATTATGTATGGGCGCTATGAAGTTTTTGATCCCAAGAGTATCAGGAAATGAAAGATACACAATTAAAGTACGCTTTAGCAGCATGGAAGGAACTTAGTTTCACTGGTGCTGCGGATAAATTAAATATTTCCCAGTCCGCTATCAGCCAGCAGATAAGCCTGCTAGAAAGGGAAATTGGATTTGCCATATTTGATAGGGTCGGTAACGGCATTAAGCCAAGCTATAAGGGTGGTTTATTCCTCATACAGGCAGAACAGGCCCTATCGGGCATAAATAATCTTTCAAATATTGCCCAGCAATTGAATGGCGAATTTAACAATTTTGTTAGCTTAGGTTTCAGTTCAAACGTAACAGACATTCTGCTTCAAGTTATTATCAATAAAATAAAAAAGGCTTTTCCAGGATCAGGCTTAAATATAATAACAGGTACAACCCGGCGTATTCACAGAATGGTATTTCAAGGTAGACTGGATATAGGATTTACGTTTGATGTAGATAAAGACCTAGTGCCTCCAAACCTGGAATTTAAACAGGTTACTAATACAGAACTCTATTTAGCACTTTATCCAACGCATCGATTAGCAAAGTATAAGCCACCGATCGAGCTCTTAGAACTTCAGAAGGAGCCGTTAATCGTCAATGAACCAGATATAGGTCTAGGAGTATTAATTGAAAAATTTTTAAAGAAAGCGGGTATTGTTCCCAGGATTGTGGCCACGTCTGACAACATTCATTCGAGTGTTATGTTAGTCAGGAACGGCTTGGGTGTTACGTTAATTCCATCAATACATGACGAAGCTGAAACCTTATTCAAAGGTGTGATATTAAAACAAACCAAGTCTAAATTTGAGTTACCGATAATCTCTGTACACCGGGAAGGATCCAATAGTAAAATGGATCAATCTAATAGCGCTCGACTATATCAATTATTTTAAGCTGGATCCAATAACTGTAAGTTTTACTCTTGTTTGTTGAATTCCCGCGCCGGTATATCGATGCCAGCTATCCGGCGTTCCTCTACTAAATTTCGGAATAATTCCCTTGTTTGTTCAATACTGACTATGGGCTCTTCGGCAAAACGGTCGAGTGGCCAGCTTACGGTACGTTCGTATTCCTTTGCATACATTTTTGCTCTAATGGTAACTGGATGAAACGGTTTAGCCCGAACCCTGCGTAAGGCATTTAGATCAACGGCCGCCTTAATGGTGGCTTCACCGGGGCCATTGATTTTAGCTAGGATAGAGCCGTCAAAATAATGAATTGCAGAGTCCCCGTGACTGCCGTGGAGACCTCGCGTCGCACCCTCATACATACCAATGTTTGCCATAGCCAAATAGCATTTATTTTCGTAGGCCCGGGTTATCCTCATCGCTTCCCAGTTCCTAACATCCCCGTGGCTCATGTTATTAGGTTCAGAGGTTAAATGGAGTAATATCTCTGCTCCATTCATCATGGTACATCTAGCATTTTCTGGAAAACCTAATTCACCACAAGTAATCAGTCCGATATTTCCTATGGGTGTCCTCGCAACAGGGAAAAGATTTTCTTGACCAAATTTCTCGACAAATTCAGTGTAAATATCTGAAGGCGTCGTATATGGAAAAACCCAAGCGTTGTTATTGTTTTTCCAGTGTTTGAGAATAATTTCACCTCCAGGATCAACAAGGAATGACGTATTAAAAAATCTCCCAGGAAAATCGGGGTGTACCTCAAGCATATTTGCGGCAATCCAAATTTTTCTAGCTTTAGCCTTTTCAGCCAGCAACTCCGTATAAGGGCCGGGTATAGTGGTTGAAATTTTTAACCAGTTTTCCAGATCCATTTTCTCCCAGCGGGCGTTAATTGAGTATTCTGGAAGCACAATAAGTTTTACGTCTGAATTACCAAACGCTGTAATGTAATCAGTCATTTCACAAATTCGAGATATGTTATCACGGATATCGATATCACGCTGCTTATCATCCAACGACACCATTTTTGACCGTGTTTGAAGGCAAGCGATTTCATAATTGTATATCTGTTTCATATATTTTGGGGCCCTTTGGTGCGGAGTTCAATTGATGATGCGGAAGTTTCGAAGGAATACATCATAAAGTATAGCAAGAAAAGTTTGAACAAGTTTAACCGGCAATGGAGTTAATAGCCAAGTGTATCAGCAACCCGCCTACCGTCTGCCACACCTGATAATTTGCCCTGCTTAAGGACCGCCGCCTTTATAGATCCGAAGGAAATCCAACCTACTTCCTCGCTATAAAATCTTGGATTGGCCACCTTGAGGTTGTCTAAAAACTTTTTGCTAATTGCATTTTCGACAATAGGTTCTCCCTTAAAATTAACGGACCAGCGCGGCGCCAGAACGGCGTTCGATATATCTTCTCCGTAACCCAGAACGCGTGTCAAAAATTGAGCCATTGTGCAGGTTTGGCCTGGGGCGACCCTTGGACATGATAGAGATAAGGATATGCCGGAAGAATCTCGCGGATCTGATACGTCTAATATTGTCGTTGCAGATAAGTCTGGTAATGCCGTTTCACTTATTACTTGTAAAACCCTGCATTCGATTGTTCATTAATATGCCAGTATCACCGGCGACAACTCCTGATCCATATGGTGTGGAGATACTTTGAATAAGTGAAACGGCATTACCAGACTTATCTGCAACGACAATATTAGACGTATCAGATCCGCGAGATTCTTCCGGCATATCCTTATCTCTATCATGTCCAAGGGTCGCCCCAGAAACTGCTTTGTGCAGAATTTCCACGGCACCAGCCTCGGTTAAGTTAGGATCACCAACATAGTCGGCTACCGCTTTATATGCTATCTGACGCGCTCGAAATCCTCTAATCATGAACTCTGGGTCTGAGGGATCGCA
>JAOMCN010000014.1 GCA_028345065.1 Rhodospirillales bacterium | reverse complement strand
AAGCATAAAGCTTATTGTTTGGTTTACACCCTTTTTAGTAGAGCAGTGTTTCCAACTCTTTTATTCAACTGGGATTCTAAAATTAATCCCGTTAATCTGCCTTGTTGTGATAGCTTATTTGACATTTACGGTACAAACGATGAAAAGGAACATCTAAATTTATTCAACATATGAGTTACAGAATAATTGTCTAATTTGAGAGGGACTTGGTTTTAAAGTTTGTTAGGCGTTGTGCTAAGAAAAGATTTTGAATGTTTAGGACTTTTAAATAGCCACTGGAATCCCATATAGTTAGTTAGGAGCTACAAACTTAAAGGCCTATGTATTTGCCTAAGAAGGTGCTAGGCCGGCAAAATTTGGTAAGTAAAAGTGACCCTAATCGGAAGAATATAACATGAGCGCGGATGACGACAATATTAAACAAGGGGATGCGCCGGAACATGGGGTTGCAGTCAAGACTAGAGTCAATACAAAGAAGCCTTCCATGTATAAAGTGTTAATGTTAAATGATGATTATACACCAATGGAGTTTGTCATTCATGTGCTCGAAAGTTTTTATAACAAGGCACATGAGGAAGCTACTCAAATAATGCTTCATGTGCATCAGAAGGGAGTTGGTACATGTGGTGTTTATACCTATGAAATTGCGGAAACAAAGGTAAATCAAACAATGGACTTGGCTCAACAACATCAACACCCCCTGCAATGTACCATTGAAAAGGTCTAAATAATTAGCAACAAAAACGGTTCAATATGCTTTCTCGGAATTTAGAACAAAGTCTTCATCGCGCCTTAGCCTTGGCGACTGAGCACAATCATGAATATGCCACGCTGGAGCACCTTTTACTATCTTTGACGGAAGATCCAGATGGTGTAGCGGTTTTGCGTGCTTGTGGTGTTGAAGTGGAAAAATTACGGACTGATCTCACTGAATTTATTAACGGTGAAATGGGAGATTTAGTTGTCTCTAAGTTGGTTGAGCCAAAGCCTACAGCAGGTTTCCAGCGGGTTGTGCAGCGAGCAGCCATTCACGTGCAATCTTCTGGTCGGGAAGAAGTGACTGGTGCAAATGTATTGGTGGCGATTTTTTCAGAACGGGAAGCCCATGCCGTTTACTTTTTGCAAATGTATGAAATGACACGACTAGATGCCGTAAATTATATTTCTCATGGAATTGCTAAGGTGCCAGGTTATTCTGAAACACGTAACGCCAGTGAAGGTGAGGATATTCGGGAAGAGAATAGCGATGTAAAAAAAGGCACAGAAGCTTTGGATACTTACTGCGTTAATCTCAACCAAAAAGCTATTGAAGGTAAAATCGACCCTTTGATAGGAAGGGATGATGAGATTGAGCGTACCATCCAGGTCCTTTGTCGGCGTACAAAAAATAATCCTCTCTACGTTGGTGATCCCGGTGTCGGCAAGACAGCCATTGCCGAAGGATTAGCTAGGCGGATTGTAAATGAAGAAGTACCCGAGGTTTTAATTGGTGATGTAATTTATGCGCTAGATATGGGGGCATTATTGGCAGGTACGCGCTATCGAGGTGATTTTGAAGAGCGTTTAAAAGCTGTTCTGACGGAACTTGAGCTACTTGAAAATAGTATTCTCTTTATCGATGAGATCCATACGGTGATTGGTGCTGGGGCTACCAGCGGTGGTTCCATGGACGCATCTAATTTACTCAAACCATCGCTTCAAAAGGGTTCACTTCGGTGTATGGGTTCAACCACCTACAAAGAATATCGAGGTTATTTTGAAAAAGATCGTGCTTTGGTTAGGCGCTTTCAAAAAATTGATGTTAATGAACCATCCGTTGAGGATGCGGTTAAGATTTTGCGTGGTTTAAAACCTTATTATGAGGACCATCATAAAGTTAGATATACTGCAGAGTCGATTCGTCAGTCAGTTGAATTATCGGCTCGCTACATAAATGATCGAAAGCTGCCTGATAAAGCTATTGACGTATTAGATGAAGTGGGCGCGTCACGTATGCTATTACCTGAAGGTAAACGAAAAAAAACTATATCAGTGAAGGACGTTGAGAATGTAGTCGCTAAAATGGCGCGGATCCCACCAAAGACTGTTTCCCAAAATGATAAGAAAACGCTTTCTAATCTTAAGGCTGATCTTAAACGTTTGGTATACGGCCAAGATCGGGCAATTGAGGCTTTGTCGAGTGCAATAAAACTATCAAGGGCTGGACTACGTGAACCGGAAAAACCAATTGGTAGCTATCTTTTTTCTGGTCCAACGGGCGTCGGAAAAACTGAGGTAGCACGCCAGTTAGCCCGTAGCATGGGTATTGAGTTGGTCAGGTTTGACATGTCTGAGTATATGGAGAGGCATACCGTCTCCCGTTTAATTGGTGCTCCTCCAGGATATGTAGGATTTGATCAGGGTGGACTTCTGACTGACGCGATTGACAAGCAACCTCACTCTGTCTTGCTGTTGGATGAAATTGAGAAAGCACACCCAGATTTATTCAATATTCTGCTGCAGGTCATGGATCACGGTAAACTGACAGACCACAACGGAAAGAGTATTGATTTTCGTAATGTGGTTATAATTATGACAACAAATGCGGGTGCTTTTGAGATGGCAAAGGCCGCGATTGGGTTTGAACGAAACGAGCGGGAAGGAGATGATGAGGAAGCGATAGAGCGCATGTTTTCCCCTGAATTTCGCAATCGGTTAGACGCAATAATACCATTTTCCAATCTGCCACCAAAAGTAATGAGTAAGGTTGTAGATAAGTTCATCATGGAACTGGAAGCACAATTAAGCGATAGGGATGTTACCATTAATTTGACCCATCACTCACGTAAATGGCTAGCTAAGAAAGGTTATAGTCGACGATTTGGCGCCAGGCCTTTAGCCCGCGTAATTCAAGAGCATATTAAGAAGCCGTTGTCTGAGGAGCTTCTTTTCGGTGCATTGACTAAGGGTGGAATTGTGTTGGTAGGGGTCAAAGACAAATCTTTGACATTCAAGTATCCTAAGAGCCTAATTCCTAAGAAGGGTCAGATAAAAAAACTTGGTTCCAGGAACGACCCTTCAAAAGACTCTTCAAATGATTTTGAAGGTAATGGTGGTAAAAAGCCGGCATTTGTAGATTAAAGGTTCCCTAATAAATTGGAATACTGTCTCTTTAATGTTTGGCACCAATGCATTGCAGTCTATACATTCGATTAGTTGAAAGCTAGATCCTTAATGAATTACTAGAATGAATTTTGTAGAAGTTATCAGAAATAATTACGCTAGTAGGCTATTGGCGCTATCCATCCCACAAACAAACCATATATCCCGTGCACCATCAGGCTAGTCAACCACGCCATTGGATGAATGAGGCGAAGCATAAATCCCTCTTTTAAATAAATTGGTACATAAAATACCCCAGATATTGCCCAAAGGATGATCCCCCAGGCAGCTCCCTTCAATGGACCTTGTTCTAACGGTATATATTGAGCCACTACACTCGAATATAAAAGAGCGAAGAATATTCCATTCATAAAAAGAACGATCATTCCTGGCCAATAGGGCGTGTTTGGATATTTTTGTCCTCCCGCTGCACCAAGTTCTGCTCCTTCTTCAAAAGTTCTGCTATATGTGATGTTGGCCATAGCTCGCGAGAAATCCAGACGAGGCAAACCTAAACTGTCTGCCCATAAAGCCATTGAAACAAGACCATAACTTCCCATGATACCGGCGAACACAGACATGGCAAAAAATTCAATATCCATCGACGTTACCTCCAGAATGATTTCTTAATTTCGACCATCTTAACTTGTCAAAAAGTATTCTATTAACATTTAACAAATCCCAAAACACGTTCGTACCTTAGTCGTTTTCACCAGAACGATACGGAGAATATTGCATATAACCCGCAATCTCAAATTCGACCTCACGTCGTTCTTGTTCCACAAACTTTTCGACGGCGTCTCGGAAACTTCTGTTTTCGATCCAGTGGGCGCTATAGACTTCTCGAGGCAGATAACCACGCTGTATTTTATGTGGTCCTTGGGCGCCTGCTTCCACCCATTGGAGTTTGTGCTCAATTGCGAAGTCAATAGCTTGATAATAACACGCTTCAAAGTGCAAAAATTTGAAATCTTCAAGACAGCCCCAATTTCGACCATATATGGTATCTTTGCCTTTAAGATTGAGAGCTCCAGCGACCATTCGTCCTTTAAATTCTGCCGTCACCAATACCGCAAGTTCTGGCATAGTTTTGCCAATCATTGAGAAAAATTCCCGGGTCAGATACGGATGACCATATTTTCGTCCGATAGTATCAATATAGAAGTCATAGAATGCGTCCCAATGTTCTTCGTGAAGTTCGTCACCCGATAGTGATTTAAGAGTAATTCCTTGATCTGCTACTTTCTGCCGTTCCTTCTTAATAGCTTTCCGTTTTCGGGAGCTTAATACCGAAAGAAAATGATCAAATGTTTCGTATCCACAATTCTTCCAGTGGAACTGTTTGCTTGTTCGAAGTAGAAAACCAGATTTTCCTAACAGATCCCATTGGTCTTTTGGAGGGAAAGTGACATGCAGGGATGAGACTTTATGTTTACGTGAGAGTTGGAACATCGAAGATATCAACGCGCTGTAGTAATCGTTTGAGAGGTCGTCTCGAACTAGCATACGATTTCCTGTAGCTGGCGTGAAAGGGACGGCCGATTGAAGTTTTGGATAATATTTTCCTCCAGCTCTTTCATATGCCTCCGCCCATCCCCAGTCGAAGATATATTCGCCATAAGAATGGTTCTTAAGATACATTGGCATACAAGCTGCTAGGTTGCCATCTTCCCCATCAATTAAAAGATGTTGAGGCAACCAACCGGTTTTTGCGGATACGGACCCACTCGATTCTAGTGCATGTAAAAATGCGTGACGAACAAATGGGTTTGCATTACCGGCACAGGCATTCCAGTCTTTGGCAGGCACGTCACTTATTGAGGAAATAACACGCGTTAGGACTTCTTCGCGACCGTCGGGCATGAGGTTAGAGATAATACTGGCACAAGGCAGGAGCAAGTAAATTCATGAATTAAATCAGATTTCTAGAAATTTTCTAGGCTCTTAATTATATTACCGGTTAATTTAAAAACAGGTGATAAGTTTACTGCCTTTGAATTCACCGGTACCTAGGTATTAATTTAATTCAAATACCCCATCTATTTCCACAGATGAGCTTAGGGGAAGGGACGGGCAGCTTGCGGCCGATCGGGCGGGTTTACCTTGAAATTCAAAGATATCAAACAGGAATTCCCCGAAGCTGGGGATTTTATTAATTAGGGTTCACTACCGGTATACTAGTAATTGAGGTTGATAACGCCTCGTGAAAAAAATGGGGTGCGCTTGGATAATTGTAGGCTGGCAGGCCTTCCAAGGCGCACCCCTAGTTCACCAGGGAGGAACTGTATTTCGTTTGGTAATTTCATGAGCAACCGCTCGATGCACCACAAGTCAGACATTTCATACATGTGCCGTTACGAACCAAGGTAAAGTTGCCACACTCTCTGCAGGCATCTCCTTCGTAGCCCTTCTTCCGAGCCTCTCGTACCGCTTCTAATTTATTATCTACTGTGTTGGAATTACCTGAAACCTGGGGGAGGGCTTTAGTTAAAGAAGGCGCCGTTATTTCATTACTTTGGCCAAGGTTCGCTGAAGGCAAACCAATTTCACGGGATGAAGACTGGATCGCTGAGGTTTTTCCACCATTCAGTACCATAAGGTTGCTGCGCATATAACCTTGGCTTGCGTAACGTTCGACTACATCAAGTGCGACCTGAGAGGCTTTGGCAACAAGGTCGTCTTCTTCGGTCCCTCGACCAATGCTATCAGGCTCCAGGTCATCTGCCTGCACGTGAGCTAAGTCATTACGCCCGAGATAGGAAACAGCTAATTCTCGAAATAGATAATCAAGAATGGAAGTTGCCATTTTTATAGAATCGTTACCTTCCACCACACCGGATGGTTCAAAGCGTGTGAAGGTAAATGCTTCTACAAACTCCTCCAACGGCACACCATATTGCAGAGCGATGGAGATCGCGATCGCAAAATTATTCATCAAGGAGCGGAAAGCGGCCCCTTCCTTGTGCATATCGATAAAAATTTCCCCAACACTGCCGTTTTCGTACTCACCCGTCCGGAGATAAACTTTATGACCACCCACTGTAGCTTTTTGAGTGTATCCCTTTCGGCGATCAGGTAGTCGTGAACGATCAGCAATTATACCTTCTATTAACCGTTCAGCCGCAATCCCGGCCTGTATTGCCGCTGGCTGTGGAGCAACTGCTGCCATTAGCAATTCGTCTTCTTCTATATTTTCAAGGAGAGGACCATTTAATGGTTGCGAAAGTTTGGAAGCATCCCGATAAAGAGCGTTAGCCTTAAGTCCGAGTTTCCAGGACAACATGTAGGCGTTTTTGCATTCCTTTACCGTGGCGTAAGCTGGCATATTGATGGTTTTGGAAATAGAGCCTGAAATAAATGGTTGCGCCGCGGCTAACATGTGAATGTGGCTTTCAACAGAAAGGAAGCGCTTCCCGTTCCAACCGCAAGGATTAGCGCAATCGAAGATAGGCAAATGCTTATCTAAAAGGTGTGGTGCCCCTTCCAAGGACATGGCGCCACAAACGTAATTGTTAGCGAGAGAGATCTCTTGTTTAGAAAACCCTAATTCCAACAACATATCAAAGTTATTATTGTCTAATTGTTCATCGGTAAATCCTAAAACGTCGGTGCAAAATTCCGTGCCAAGCGTCCATTTGTTGAAGACAAATTTGACGTCGAAAGCGTCTCCTAATGCACCCTCAATGACACCTATAGTATGAGGGTCAAAACTTTTTGCCGATAAAGTTTCATGATTTATACCTGGCGCTCCCGAAAGCGTCCCATGTCCAACTGCGTAGTCGACGATTTCCTTTATTTGTTGCTCGGAATAATCAAGTCGCCGTAACGCTGAAGGAACGGTTTGGTTGATAATTTTGAAGTAACCTCCCCCCGCCAATTTTTTAAATTTTACCAAAGCAAAGTCTGGTTCGATCCCTGTAGTGTCACAGTCCATAATCAAACCAATGGTGCCTGTCGGCGCAATCACTGTCGTTTGGGCATTTCTATAGCCATGTAATTCGCCCATCTCGATTGCTTCGTCCCAAGCCAAACGTGCGGCGTCGATTATCCCGTCGAATATACCTGGCAAATCTGGTTTTTCTAAAGGCTTAGGTATGATTGAAATTTGCTCATAGCCTTCTTTCTCTCCATGGGCCGCCCTGCGGTGGTTGCGCATCACCTTATGCATCGAGCTTTTATTCTTTTCATAACCTGGAAAACTGCCAAGAAGATCAGACATCTCTGCGGATGTTCTGTAACAATGACCGGTCATGAGTGCGGTTATAGCCGCACAGATGCTGCGGCCTTCCTCAGAACCGTAAGGAATTCCCATGGCCATTAATAAGCCACCTATATTGGCGTAACCTAAACCTAAGGTTCTATAATGGTAAGATAGTTTAGCGATTTCTGAGGATGGAAACTGCGCCATCAATACCGAAATCTCCAAACTAATGGTCCAAAGCCTTACGGCGTACGTGAACGCCTCCACGTCAAACTTGCCGTCTTTATCTAGAAAAGTGATTAGGTTCAACGATGCTAGATTGCAGGCTGTATTATCTAAGAACATGTATTCTGAACATGGGTTAGATGCACGAATTCGGTCAGTATTTAGGCAAGTGTGCCATTCGTTTATTGTAGTATCAAACTGAAGTCCTGGATCGGCGCATGACCATGCCGCTTCGCCAATAAGATCCCATAATTCACGGGCTTTCATTGATTTACATATCTCACCATCAGTTCGACGCGTTAGGTTCCACTCATTGTCATCCTCGACTGCTTTTAAAAATTGGTCGGTAACACGAACAGTATTATTTGAGTTCTGGCCAGAGACCGTCAGATAAGCCTCGGAGTCCCAATCAGTGTCATAAGTGTCAAATTTGATATTCGTATATCCTTGTTTTGCATAGTCTATACAACGCTGGATATAATTTTCTGGTAACATTGAGTTCCTGGCCTTAATTATAGCCATTTTTAGAACTTGATTTTTTAGTGGATCAAATCGGTCTTCGGCGTCCGCGTTATTGCATGCTTCAATTACTTCATTAAGGTGTTTTTCTGCAAGTTGGGAACCGGCCACTAGGGCTGCTACTTTTTGTTCCTCCCGAACTTTCCAGGTGACGAAATCCTCAATGTCAGGGTGATCAGCATCAAGAATTACCATTTTGGCCGCTCTTCGTGTCGTTCCGCCCGATTTGATCGCGCCTGCTGCTTTGTCACCTATCTTTAGAAAACTCATGACGCCAGATGACTTTCCGCCACCAGATAATGGCTCTTTGTTTCCCCGCAATACTGAAAAATTTGTACCTGTACCTGAGCCATATTTAAATAAACGCGCTTCCCGAAGCCATAGCTCCATTATGCCGCCATCGTTTACAAGGTCATCGCTGACACCTTGAATAAAACAAGCATGGGGTTGCGGGTGTTCATAGGCAGATTGCGATTCTGTCAATTTACCTGTCTGATAGTCAACGTAATAATGACCTTGTGATGGACCGTCGATCCCATAAGCCCAATGGAGGCCAGTATTAAACCATTGCGGGGAATTGGGCGCACACATCTGCTGACAAAGCATGAAAGACGTTTCTTCATAATAGACGACGGCATCTTTCTCTGTGTCAAAATAGCCGCCCTTCCAACCCCAATAAGTCCAACATCCAGCTATTCTGTGAAAAACCTGTTTCGCTGATAACTCACCAATATATCTTTCGATTTCAGGCAATTTAGCTAGCGCCTCATGGTCAGGTTTATTTTGCCATAACCATGGAGGAACGTCATTTTCATTTTGTTTGATTACAGCTGCTGGGACACCTGCTTTTCGAAAATATTTTTGGGCTAACACGTCGCAGGCAACCTGTGACCAAGTGGACGGAACTTCGATTGCGTCATGTGAAAAGACTATCGATCCGTCCGGATTTCGGATCTCACTATTTGCCAGTTTAAATTCTATTACCCCGAATGGACCAGATTCTTCTGTAGTAAAATTGCGTTTTATTTGCATACTTATCTCTTTTTATTCCCTGGTATTCGGGAACGGCTTGGCACTCCAAAATCCGACTTTAGGTTCTCTTGGTGAATCTAGTCTCAACTCCAACTGTAGACCACTATTGAGGGTATCAAGGTCTCACCCAATACACTATCCGTAGACCAGTTGAATTGAAGAGTCAAAAAAATTTTTCAAAATGTAGTGTGAATTCGGGCAATAGCTACCAAATATAGGGAGATTTGCGCGCTATATGTAGGGGGATTTGGGCGCTATATATACTTTTTTGGAATTTTACCTTGAGTCCCATTCGGTTAAGGATAGAAAAATTGATTAACAATAAAAACTTAAAGGAGTTTAATAGGGGGAACCGGAGAATCTCACGAAAAAACTGATATCGAAAATTGACACTAGAATGGCATTTCATTAATTCTAAGTGTGTAGGGGTAAATAGGTTTGTTCAATAAACGTTGAAACTTGATCAAAAACAGTTTTCCAATTTCCTGGGACTACCTGTCTGAACATTTGAATACTTGGGTACCATGGGGCAGTTCCAAAACCTTCCCCCCATCTCCAATCAGCAGCGTAATTAAGCAGGACAATTCCGGGTTTACCCATTGCTCCGGTAAGGTGTATAACGGCGGTATCGATGGACACTACTAAATCTACTTTAGAAATTGCTTCCGCAGTATCTTGAAAAGTTGAAATGGCAGAAAAACTATCAATTAATGTGAAAGTTGAAAAATCTTCTTTAATCCTGTGATTATATTGTAGATTATAAAAACTTAGGTTAGGTAACTGGGCTAGGATTTGAAAAGAATTTACCGGGCAAGAGCGATTTCGGTAAGGGTCATGTGTATGCCGCCTTCGGCCCGCCCAGCAGATCCCAATTTTAAAGTTTTTATTTAGTGACCTAGATACCTTTCGATTAGCTGATACTTTTAAGTATGATTTTATGGTTTTCGGCTCGGTCACCAGACACTCGGTAATACCTGGTAAACTGAGTAGGGGCGCATGAAAATCGTAGTAAGGAATCTGGCTACCAAATATATATGCCTCGTCTATACCGGGGGCATCTTTTAAAAGATCAAGCAGTTCAGGTTGACATGCTAAAAATATTTTTCCTCCACTCTTCTCTATCAGTCCAGCGTAGCGAATAAATTGGATGGCATCACCAAACCCCTGTTCGCAATGGAGGAGAAGGTTCTTCCCTGCAAGCTGCTTTCCGTTCCAAATGGGTTTGCTGAATATTGGCTTGGTTAATCGGTTAGCGGTGTTTCTCCAACGCCAATCGTATTCAATCCATCCTGCTTCGAACTCTTTTAGGTGTAATAATGTCAACGCTAAATTTTCATGAGCTCCAGCAAAATCAGGTTCAACACGCAAAGCTTTTTTAAATTGTGTCTTGGCATCTATCCAATCGCGCTGGACATATTTAGCAATCCCTAACGAATTATACGCGGCGGCGGTTTTAATTTTCTTAATTAGTTTCTCTGCTTCCGTGGGTCTGCCAAGGGAAATATAAACATTCGCTAGATTGAGCATGATGTTGTTATCATGGGGATCAAGTTGGTGTGCTTTTTTGAGAATTGGTAACGCTTCCAAAGGTCGTTCAGTGTGATCCAAAATGTGACCAAGGTTGTTAAGTGCGGCGGTATAATTGGGATTGTATCTCAGAGACTCTTTGTAGAAATTCTCTGCTTTTTCGAAGAACCCTCCCATTTCGAGTGACAACCCTAGCGAGAGTAAAATCGTGGGATTATCTGGAGATAGTTCATAGGCTTTTTGGGATTGGTCTATTGCCTCTTCAATTTGATTGAGCTTCCGCAGTAATATGGCAAAGTTATGATGGGCAAAAGGATGGCCGGGGGCGTCAACAATAACAGACCGATAGGCCTCAGCTGCTTCTGCTAATTTTCCCTCATTAACAAGGTCTTCTGCAGGTTTGAATAAAAATGTTTTTGGGTTAATCACAGCTCTGTTATCGGAGTAAATGTCAAATTCATTGCTAGTTATCATAAAAATGGCTATAGCAACATCAAGCATGCAATAAGGTGACTAATAATTTATGAGTTTAAGAACTTGGATTTATACGCTTGTAAATGGTGCTATTGTCGGTCGGGATGAGTTTGGGAATAGGTATTTCCGTGGCAAGGGGCGTAAATTGAATGGGCGTGAGCGACGTTGGGTTATTTATAAAGGTGAAACAGAAGCCTCTGGCGTGCCTCCAGAATGGCATGCGTGGCTACATCATACCGTGGACGTGCCACTTACCGAGGAAGCAGCAAAAGCCCCAACCTGGCATAAAACCCATGAACCGAATTTAACCGGTACACCAAGCGCGTATCGACCAAAAGGACACGAGTTCAAGGGTGGTAGGCGAAGTCCGGCGACAGGTGATTATGAAAGCTGGACCCCTTAGCAGTGATGCGTGATATTTGAAACGAAGCTTGGGTTTTCAATGTTGGTTTTATCGCGTTTGTTTCAACAAATTTTTCCTGGTTGTTAGTTAGTACCGGTGACGCTGTGTCAAAGTAATCCAGTCTTACCTGTATGATGATTTATCTCAAAATCGGGAAATATATTCTATATGGTAGTTTGGTGGCCATTGTGTTTCTTAGCACAACGGTTTTAAAGGCCGAACCTCACCGTTTTGCGTTGTTACAGGGACTAGATAAAGTTACAGCTCGGACATCAACTTTTGTCTCCCCTGTTGGCGAATTTGTTCAATTTGGTACTCTTAAAATAATTGCTCGGATATGCGAAAAAAAACCACCAGAAGAAACACCCGAGAGTGCAGCGTTTTTGGATATTTCTGAAATTCGGGTTGGCGAACCGACAGTTACTGTATATCGAGGCTGGATGTTTGCTTCAAGTCCCGCCATTGCGGCCATGGAGCACCCGGTTTATGACGTTTGGGTTTTAGATTGTAAAATGCGCCTTAAAACCCCTTCTTCAGCATCTAATGACACTTCAAGATGAAATCCAACGTTTAGGTTAAGAGCGCCACTTAGTATTTTATGATATTCCACGCGCGAAATTTCTATCGCGCCAAATTGTCTAAGGTGATCGGTAATAAACTGCGTGTCCAACAGGGTGAAGCCAGCCAAGTTTAATCGTGCGACAAGATGTACAAGAGCAATTTTGCTACTATCCCTTTCCGATGAAAACATGCTCTCGCCAAAAAATGCACCACCAATCGATATGCCATAAAGCCCACCAACCAATTTTTCTTCCCGCCAACATTCTACGGAATGGGCATGGTGCATACAGAACAGTTTTGTGTATAATTCTATAATTTCGTCATTAATCCAGGTCTCCCGCCTTTTCGGTTTTTGTTGAGCACATGCGCGTATTACAGCAGCAAAACTATGATCGAATCGTACTTCAAACGGGTTATTACGGATTTTTTTCTTCAAACTGCGTGGTATGTGAAAGCTATCAAGTGGTAAAATACCACGCACTTCTGGGTCAATCCAAAAAAGTTGCTTGTTCCTCCGGTTTTCTGCCATCGGGAAAAGCCCTTTTGAATAAGCATCTAATACAATTTGTGGCGTGAGCATATTATTCTTAGGAAATAAATTTCAAGTATTAATAGCCTATATGCAAAGAGGCGTTTTTTAAGTAGTTTGAGGATCCATAATATTTTAACGGTAAAGGCAAGGATTGAAAAATTTCACAAATATTTTGCTGTTGCATTCAGTGCAAATTCGTACCCTTGACTTCCAAAACCACATATTACCCCTTTAGCAACATTTGCGATATAGGAAACATGGCGAAAATCTTCCCGTTGGAATATATTGGATAAATGAACTTCAAATATAGGAAGAGCGCTTCCTTTCAAAGCATCATGAATAGCAATGGAAGTGTGTGTGTAAGCACCGGCGTTAATAATTATTGCTGCAAATAACTTTGAAGATTCTTGAATCCATTCAACAATTTCACCTTCGCTGTTACTTTGGCGAAAATCGAGTTTTAGTCCCAGAGTTTTGGCACAAGCAAGACAGGTTTGTTCAATATCTGCTAAAGTTTCACTGCCATAAACGTCGGGCTCGCGCTCCCCTAACATATTAAGATTTGGCCCGTTAATAATGATCACGGCGTTTTTCATGTTACACTCCTTGTTCTAGGAGAAGAAATATTACTAAATTTTGAACCTTAACTCCGACAATGTTGACCCTAGGGTGCAGAAATGAAAGAGATATTAATCAGCATACATTAAGACTGATGTACGTCCTGCATATTGCAAGGAAGGCCTAACAAGAACATACTTGAGATATGTAAAACTTATCAAAACTGGTAATAAAAAAAATATGAATATTACAATTAATGGTGAAGCACATCATATGTCGTGTCCTGAGATTCTCTCGGTGCTCCTTGAGCAGTTAGGATTGGACTCACGAAAGGTGGCGGTAGAGCGCAACTCGGAAATTATTCCCAAGTCTACGTATGATAGGGTTAAACTGATGGAGGGGGATAAATTAGAGATTGTACATTTTATCGGAGGGGGTGAACCTGAAGGTGGGAATAGAATAGAGGCTCACGATACTTTTCACGTTGCGGGCAACCTATACCAATCTCGCCTCCTTGTTGGAACTGGTAAGTATAAAAACTTTGAGGAAACCGCAGGGGCAATTGATGCATCGGGAGCAGAAATTGTAACAGTGGCCGTCCGCCGGGTTAATGTTACAAATCCGAATGAGCCAGTCCTGATGGACTACGTGGATCCTGATAAATATACTTATTTGCCAAATACTGCCGGCTGTTATACGTCTGAGGATGCAGTGCGGACCCTTCGCTTGGCACGTGAGGTAGGCGGTTGGGACCTTGTTAAGCTGGAAGTGCTATGGGACCATGTAACACTTTATCCCAATATGATAGAAACATTGAAGGCAACTGAATTACTTCTCAAAGACGACTTCAAGGTGATGGTGTATTGCAACGATGACCCAGTTATGGCGAAACGACTGGAGGAACTTGGTTGCCATGCTATTATGCCACTTGGGGCACCTATTGGTTCTGGACTTGGTATCCAGAATCCGGTTGGAATCCGTTTAATTGTGGAACAGTCTAAAGTCCCGGTTTTGGTTGATGCGGGTGTCGGTACGGCGTCAGAAGCGGCCGAAGCTATGGAACTTGGGTGCGATGGTGTCCTGATGAATACAGCAATTGCTGAAGCCAAAAATCCGGTTCGAATGGCGCGCGCAATGAAGCATGCCGTAAAGGCGGGACGATATGCTTATCTGGCAGGGCGTATGCCAAGAAAACTCTATGCTGATCCATCTTCGCCATTGTCCGGATTGATTTGACGGATAATTTTGAAAAAGCTAAACGCTTACATGGCAGAGGGCGTTACACCGAGGCTGAAGGGTTATATGCACAGGTAATAGCCTCTAATGCCCGTGATGCAGAGGCGCTTTATCTTTTAGGTACCTTGCTTGGTCAACGAGGTAAACTTGATGAAGCATTGATATTTTTAGAACGTGCGGTAAATGAAAGTCCAAAGAACTCTGTTTACCACTGCAATCTGGGCGTGATTGAACACAATCTCAAGAGACTGGAACAGGCTAAGATCTCTTTTCTACTGGCCATTAACCTTAATAATCAAAATGTAGACGCACATTACAATTTGGCCAAATTGTACAAAGAACTGGGCTTAACTGATGCCGCGTTATCTAGCTACGAGATAGTTTTATCTCTAGAACCATCACATTTAAATGCGCTTATAAATTTGGGTAACATTCTTGTCGATACGGGACGCCTGGATGATGCAATTATTCAGTTTAAGAAAGTCATTGAATTGGACCCCAAGGACACCCTTGCTCTGGTGAATTTAGGAAATGTTTATAGACGCATGGGGTTAGCAGAAAAAGCAATAAATACATATAGTAGAGTACTAAGTATCCATGCCCACGATGGTCTCCGAATTAGATCTACTGTTACGTTGCCTGTGGTCTACAAAAGTTTAGATCATATTAAGGATGTTCGAGAAAGCCTTGAACTCAAGTTAGAAAAATTGTTGGAGGAAGATCTAGAAGTTTCAGATCCATCTCTAGAAACATCAACTACAAATTTTTTTCTAGCTTATCAAAATTACAATGATCGGGACCTCCAAGAAATTATTGCAAAAATACATCTGAATTCTTGCTCTCGGCTGAGGTGGACTGCTCCTCACTGCAATGGTGTTAAACGTGAAAGAGGAAAAATAAAAATTGGTTTTTTATCAGCCTATTTTTATCGCCACTCTGTGGGTCGGATGATGGTTGGATTAATTTCTCAAATACCCAAGAATCTTTTCGAAGTAGTAGTTATTACCACTAAAGGGCAGAAAGATTCTATAGCACTTAAAATTCAAGGTGCTGCTGACCATCTCGTCTATATCTCGGAAAATTTGATTGGGATGCAAGAAGAGATTGGTCGACAAAAACTTGATGTCTTGTTTTATGCCGACATTGGAATGGATGTACGCAGCTATTTTCTCGCCTTTGCGCGATTAGCGCCGGTTCAATGCCTGACTTGGGGACATCCAGACACTACTGGTATACCTAATATGGATACCTTCTTGTCCAGCTCATTGATTGAGCCTGCCGACGCCAAAGAACATTATTCTGAAAATCTTTATTGCTTCTCAACACTACCGACATTTTACTATCGGCCTAATATTCCTGAACGTTTAAAATCACGAGCCGAATTTGGTTTTGACGAAAATCAGCACATTTATTTTTGTCCTCAAAGTACCATTAAATTTCATCCGGACGTGGATAAGATTTTTGCGCAAATTTTGATAGGAGATCAAGAGGCCAGGATTTTGTTACTGGAAGGTGCAATAAGGAATTGGACAGGTTTGCTCCGAAACCGGTGGAGAAATACGATCGGTGATTTAGAAAAAAGAATTAATATTCTGCCCCGCCAAAGCCCAGAAGACTTTATATCACTCCAGTCTATCTCGGATGTCATTCTTGATACTCCGTATTTTAGCGGCGGTAATACCACTTATGAATCGTTTGCTTTAGGTAAAGCGGTAGTTACGCTGGACAGTACATTTATGAGGGGTCGTGTTTCCGCGGGGATGTACCGTATTATGGGTATAGAAGAATGTACTGCCCTTACCTTAGAAGAATATATTCAAATAGCACTGACGCTCGGTACAAATTCCGAATTTCGAAGAGATATTGAAAATAAAATCATGGAAACGAACGCGAGTTTATTTGAACACAAAGGCGTGGTAGATGAATTCATCGATTACGTGACGACGACTGTTCTTTAATCTAACATCATATTCCTAGTGAGATAATGCTCAAAGGCCATAAGCAATGAACGAAAAAAAGCAGCCCTAATTTTCTATTCTTTCATTAATGGATTTTGCTACTTTAAAGGTATCGATAACGCTTGGCCTCTTTGCTACCAAATATTTCTTAATTCTCTAAGCTTTAAAAACACGGTTTTGTTGTCCAATTCTTCCGGTAAATCGGGGAAGGCCTTTCGTAATTCTACATGGATGGTGGGGTTTTGGAGGCGAAAAAAAGTATTAATTTCCTTTTCAATACCAAGGTTAGTTATCAATGCGTTATTTGTATCCTGGTTTTCTAGTTCAGATTTTAAACCTTTAGCCCTCTCGTTATCGGGTTCCCTATCCAGAGTAAAATTTAGATTATTTATGATGTAGTCGTGACCGGGATATATCATTGTTTCATCTGGGAGTTGTGCCAGTTGACTTGCGAACGTGTTATATAGAGAATCTGGGTGGCCTCCTCCTTTGCAGTGCCCAGCACCGGCGTTAAAAAGGGTGTCACCCGCAAATAGGGCAGGGATCTCTGTCTTGGAAAATAGACATATGTGGCTCATTGTATGGCCGGGCGTGTCCAGTACTTCAAGTTCCACAGTTTTGCCGACTTTTACAATATTACCAGCCGAGAGCCCTTCATCCATATCCGGTATTTGATCCTTAGCCTGCGCATGAGCAAGCACCTTAGCCCCCGTGGCATCAACTACACCCTGATTACCTCCAATGTGGTCGTGATGGTGATGGGTATTAAGTACTTGAGAGATATGCCATCCTTTTTTTTTGGCTATTGAAAGGCACTGGTTGTATTCAAGTGGGTCAATAGCGAGAGCATCACCGGTATCAGGGCAGGCTATCAAATAGTTAAAGTTGCGGAAATCATTACCAGTCCAGATTTGTTCAACGAACAATAGATCCTCCTAAGATTACACAAGGTTGTTTATATAGCCTAGCACGGGATCCTTTATCAATCCAAAGCAACTTGATCAAAAGAATCTTGGTAGATTAAAATAGAAACTTGACAAGTATTAGTTGTACATCTCTATCGTTGCCCATGAAAATTAAGATCACCAAAGAGATATTTAAACAGGCCGTTGAAACTCTCTCCAAACGGGATCCTGATCTTAATATGTTTTATAGAACGAGTGGATTGCCACTTCTAAGAACTCGCCCCCCTGGTTATGGCACCTTACTCAAGGTTATCTGCGCTCAGCAAGTATCGACGGCAGCTGCACGTGCCATTACGGGACGTCTTGACGCGATTTCAAAACCGATGACTCCTGAAATTTTCATGGGTATTTCAGACAAAAAAGTTCGTGAAATTGGCCTCAGTCGCCAAAAAGAAATGTATGGAAGGGGTATTGCTGAGGCTATAATAAATGGAACATTCAGTCTTCGAAAAATTGCCAATATGGGAGATGAGCAGGCCATTGCTGAAATGATGAATCTTAAGGGCATCGGCAGGTGGACGGCGGAAGTCTATTTGATATTCGCACTCCGGCGACGAGATCTTTGGCCAATAGATGATTTGGGTATCGTAAAAGGAGTGATGGGCATGAAAGGCTTAACGTCAAGGCCTTCCCGTCAAGAACTGATACACATTGGAGAATTATACAAACCTTGGCGTAGCGCAGCCGCTAGAATGATGTGGCACTTTACAAACGTTTCTCGAGGCAAGTGAGGAGATCAACCTCTATAAGACTTGCTAAAGAGGACACTAAATTGCTAGTCAACAAGCCGGGTTCAGGTGATTTTCTAATTTTAATATTTTAATGAGGACAGTGTATGGCACATAATCCGCCGCGTATAGATTTGTTCAGTGACACTAAAACCCGCCCTTCGATGGAAATGCGCAAAGCCATGTGTGCCGCGGAGGTTGGTGATGAGCAAGCTGATGAAGATCCTACGACGATCAGTTTATGTGAAATTGTGGCTGATCTGATGGGACACGAAAAAGCTCTGTTTCTACCTTCTGGTACTATGTGTAATCAGATTGCTCTCGCAGTTCATTGCAGTCCAGGGGATGAAATAATAGCTGACGAAACCTCTCATATTTTTAATAATGAAGTGGGAGGTGCATCTGCAATAGCCGGTGCCATGATACGGCCTATTGAAGGGCAAAATGGAATTTTTACCGCTTCCCAGGTACATGATGCGGTTCGTCCCCCTCTTCGCCATTCACCAAAGTCTAGGGTCGTAGTAGTAGAGCAGACTTCGAATGTAGGAGGAGGCAGTGTATGGACATTGGAAACACTTAATTCCATTAAGGATATTGCCCGTAATAACGATTTAATTGTCCATATGGATGGCGCTAGATTAATGAATGCGGTCGTCGCGTCTGGTATTCCTGCCGAAGATTATGCCTCTTGTACCGATACTGCATGGATTGATTTATCAAAAGGGTTGGGGTGTCCTATCGGCGGCGTACTAACTGGAACGCGTGCATTCATTGAAGAAGCGTGGACTTGGAAGCAACGTCTTGGAGGCGCTATGCGACAATCCGGTATGATGGCGGCGGCGGGAATATTTGCTCTTAAGAACAATGTATCTCGACTGGCTGAAGACCATGAGAATGCTCAAGTTTTAGTCGAGCGACTGTCTCAAATTGATGGCATTGAGCTTAAATCAAAGAAAATTGAGACCAATATAATATTTTTTAAGGTCAACACGTTGAACATAAATGCTGTTCAGTTATCCGCTTCTCTTCTAGATCAAGGAATTCGCATAAACGTAACGGGAGAGAATAGTGTTCGGGCTGTTACTCATATGGACGTTGATCGGAAAAGTGTTATCGAAGCGGCTGATGCAATTGGTCAAATATTGATGAGAAACACCAGTTAATCAATCTCAAATCGTAAGCGTGAGTGGGCTGCCCTAAGGGAATCTTGAACTTCTTTTGGGCTTTCAGCCTTAGCGAAAATAAATCCGAGGTATTGTTTCCCTTCAGGCAAGGGAGTTAATTTTTGTCCGATTTTAATGGAAATCTGTAAATCTTTAACGTGTTTTAATGCTCTCGCGTCGATCTCACCTTCAACACTTTTTAAAATCCCGGCTTTTGGAATTGGAATCATCATAACACCCGAAGCCAACTTCTCTCGGTTAACGTAAGCGATGGGTTGTTTGAGAGCGTGAGAGATAATCAACTCCTCGAGCGAGCGGTCACCGTCAAATATTAGGCTGCGCGAACATAGGCCACCAATTGAGCGGGCGGCTAATTCGATTAGCCAAGGCCCTTGTTCGTTAACCGTGGGTTCCTGATCGCGTATTCGTAATTCTGCATGAATAGGGCCTTCGGTAAGACCAAGAGCGTTCGCCGCTTGTTGTACAATTTGATGGAGTCTATCTTGGATTCCTATGGGATGTTGGGACGGGGTGACGTAAATCGTTTCCTCAAAATAGGGTCCATCCAGGGGTTCCGGCTTGTCGAAAATCGCCAACGTTCTCAGTTCTCCATTTGTCAGAAGCCCTTCCAATGCTACTTCCTGACCCGGGAGAAAATCTTCAACGATAACATCTTCCCCAGAAACCAGGGAGGCGATGCGCTGATATGCGTCTACGAATTCTCGAGAATTATTAGCCCGTATTACACCTTGACTTGCAGAACGATTTACCGGTTTTAGAACACAGGGATAATCGGTGGAGTTTGCGAGTGTCCTAATGTCGTCGTTTGGTTTTACACACTGAAAAACTGGATGAGGTAAGCCGTTCTTTTTTAGGGTGTTTCGGAACTGGTATTTGTTGATAGAAGCTTTAATTGATCCAATTGAGTTGTGTGGCAGACCTAATTTTTCAAGAGCTTTTACAGCAAGAAGACATGTCTGCTCTTCAACACCAATGATGGAATTGATAGGGTGACTTTTATGAAAGGTTTTAATTTTTTCAACACTTTTGTTTAAGTCATCGAATTTGAGTTGGAGTATCCCGCTAGATTGAAAGGTGTTTAATACACTTTCTTCATCGGATCCAATTGTTACATTTACCCCGGATTTATGAGCGGCATTCATAAAGTCTTTAACCCGGTATGATGTGGTGGGTATTAACAGAAGTAGGCGCGCCATGTTTTATATTTAAATCTGTTCGGCCTGAAAACGTGTAGGCTCTGCGCAGCAGTACCAAGCCTCGCTCATTTTTGGGATGTCTGTGCAATCTTGCGAAAAGTTTAAAGTTGTTGATGGCTGGGAAGTCGTATTTTGAGCATTGTTAGCAGCCTCCCAGAGCTCCATAAATATTTCCTGTCTTGTTTTGCTACGCTGTTCTCCTTCCTCAACAATTTGTCTTACATTAATTGCCAAAGTTTCCGTTTGAGGATCACTGAATTGCCAAGGATAACTTAGTGCCTCGTGGTCAAATTGAGGAGCGCGTGCTTTGATCTCGTCCAGTTCTAACAAGCGGGATCCCAATGGGATTAAAAGGTGAATGCTTAGTTGCACCGATGCGACATTATTTACTAGCCCAAGGTCCACGATTGTTTTAAGGAGATCCTGATAATTGCTGACCGTAGACCAGGGTGTGAAAGGGATAAAAGTTGGAGATAAAAGTAATTCCAAGCGTTTAGTGATATCGACTACTTCGTTGAAATCAGAAGTGCTATGTCCTTTTTCCAATTTTAAGAGGACATGGTCGTCAACTGATTCAACCGCTGTAGTGATAAACCTACAGCCTGTATCCTTTAAAACGGCTAGCAATTTCTGATGCTTTAGAAGGTGTTCAACCTTTATTATCACGTCATAGCCGAGATGAGGAAACTCATTGTGTAACTTTGTGATTATATCTAACGCATGTTTGGGTCCATTAAAAAAGTCGGGATCACCAAAACTGATATGTTCTGCGCCTGCTTCAACTAACTGTCGTATGTCTTTCATGACTATATCGACAGGAACGATAAAAAACCGACCCCCGTATACGGGTACAACTGGGCAATGCCGGCAGATGTGTTTACAGCCCCGGCTAGTTTCAGTGTAACCTGTGATCTTTCGATCACCATTGGCTTCTTCCAGATAAGCATAATTGTCTAATGTTGGAAGCTTGGTTCGATCAGGCACGTCGAAGGGATATTTTCCAATAATTGTAACGTTCCGCTCGCGTGAGTTAAAAGAGTCTGAACCATTTAGTTCATAACAGAGTTTTGTGACTGCTGTTTTAAACTCACCACCAATAAACGACATATTTCTCTCTTCAACGAAGATATTCCCTATCATCGGAGCATATAGTCCAAAAAGACATATATGAGCATCTGAATTTAATTTTCTTAATCGAGGCAGGAGTTGAAGCGCCAAACGGGTGGCGGTATGCATAGCGAGATGGAGGCAGATCAGTGATGAGGATTTTACTACCTCCTCTTTCAAAGATTCCACTGCCAAGTCATTACAAATGACTTCCGCCCCATCTTTAGATATAGCTGCAGACAACGTAGCCAGGGCAAGTGGCTGATGTCCAAGGTCATACGTGGAAAGGAGTAAAACCTTCATGATACCGTCCGGATTGTAGGTCGGTTAGACTGTTTTAGTATGGCGCCGGACCACCTTTCCCAGGGGAGTAATAAGGATTATCACCACCGGCATGGTCGGTGACATCTAAAACCGCCACGATAGATGGAACAGCACCTTTAATTTCAACTTCAACCCCTTGTTTTAAGGTGACGTCAGCCATGCCACAGCCTTGGCAACCACCTTCCAGGCGGATAAACGCGGTATCTTCGCTTACGTCAATTAGAGAGATATGGCCTCCATGACCAGCAACCGCCGGGTTAATTCGTTCATCTAAGACAGCTTGAATTGCGCGGCCATCAGGGGTATCCAGACCTTTTTTTGGAATAGCGTCTCTGAAGTCTTTAACCGCTGTAACTTGAGGAACGTGGTGGCCTATCACATTCGTCATACCACTAGCCAAAGCCATAGTGGGGCCCGTGAATTCTACATAAAGAGTGCCATTATTAAAGGCCTTGTACGTCACAGCACCGCCCATCTGCTCCGCCGCAGGTTTAATTCGAGTATTAATAATTTCTTGAATTTGTATAATAGTTTCGGCATCTTCTGGTGAATCGTTAATGTTAAACTCGAGATCTTCCTTGGGATCCTTGGTTTCCAACAGCATAGGTTTACCCGTGGAATAATGGTCCATAATGGCACCCAAGATCATTGGTTTTAGAATCTGCCAATTAAAGTTCTCCTGCTTTTTAACCGTGACAAATTCTTCGTACAGGGTGACCTGCATGACACCTTCAATTTCAAATAAACGGCTTACCAGAGGTGATCGTTCGGCAGCTTCCATATCTGAAAACTCCAAAGATCCTGAAACCAGCACAGGTTCACCTGGGTAAAATTTCATCCGATTAAGATCAGGCATAGGCTCCGTTTGGATGAACATCTAACTCTCCTAAGATTAATTTGACGGCGTCTCATTAGGATTATAAATCGAAATTCGGTTCATGTCGCGAAAATAATTACTAACAGAATCACTTATAATTTAATGTAAACTATTCACTTTAATGATCCTTCTAATCTGTTTATATGCCCCTTTGATGACATTGAATTAGGTGAGTATTGGGGGATTGGTATCTTGGTAACAACAAAGGTTGAAAAGTTTTTAGTTTCGGGAACTCCTAACACTCCTTGTTTGGTTGTAGATCTTGATGTTGTGTCAATGAATTATAAAAGGTTTAAAAAAGCGTTTCCGGGGTCAATGATCTATTATGCTGTCAAAGCTAACCCGGCACCTCCCATCCTTAAAAAACTTGCAGCCCTTGGATCATGGTTTGACGCGGCAAGTGTATTAGAAGTGGAGAGATGTTTGGCGGTAGGGGCAGCGCCTCAACATATTTCCTATGGTAACACTATAAAAAAGTTGGATGATATAGCCGCAGCATATGATTTAGGAGTGCGCCTTTTCGCTTTTGACAGTGAAAATGATTTACAAAAAATTAATGTAGCCGCTCCGGGTTCCAAGGTTTTCTGTAGGATTATGACAACAAATACAGGAGCCGCTTGGCCATTTTCCGACAAGTTCGGTTGTAGTCCCGATATGGCGATTGATCTGCTGATTGATGCAGAAAAAATGGGTCTCGAACCTTATGGGCTATCCTTTCATGTTGGTTCACAGCAGACTAATGCAAGGGAATGGGGTAAAGCTTTGGCGTGTATAGCTTTACTTTTTAATAAGTTAAGAAAACGCGGTATCAATTTAGACCTTTTAAACCTCGGGGGAGGGTTTCCTGTAAGTTACAGAAAAGATGTTCTCGAAATTGAAGTTTTGGCTTCTTCTATTCAAAAATATATTGCGCAAAATTTTGGTGATCGGTTGCCTACCATCATGTTTGAACCAGGTCGTTATATAATTGCCGAAGCAGGCCTATTAAGAAGCGAGGTAGTTTTGGTTTCTAGCAAATCCTACGGGGCCAAAAGACGATGGATATACTTAGATGTAGGTACATATGGTGGACTGGCAGAAACAATGAATGAGGCAATACAATATCCTTTGCGTACTCTGATGGATGATTCAGAGAAAGGACCAGTTATTATCGCTGGACCAAGTTGTGATGGCGCTGATGTCTTGTACCGAAATGCGGGTTATGAACTTCCCCTAACGCTCAAAGCGGGAGACTTCGTGGATATTTTGTGCACGGGTGCATACACTGCCAGTTATGCTTCCATAGATTTTAATGGTCTTGCCCCTTTACAGGAATATTATCTTTAGGGATCTCCTTCTGGGGCGTGATATTGAAAAATTCCCAACTTCAATAGCCATCCGATGGTCATTACAAAACGAGCCTGATTATTTTCCTCGAGTTCTGATGCTACTTGTTCCAGGGTGGAATCGGGTTGAGCTTCTATTTGTGCTATGAGCGCCGGTAGTTTTTCAAGTTCCATAAGGTTGTTTGGGAGTATTAAGCTCATTTTTAGCGAGATTCTATTCATAGCCTCATGCCAATTTTCAGTGAGTAGTGAAATTCTCCCATTAATGGAAATGGCCTTTGTCGGAAACTCTTTAAAAATAACGAATGGATCTTGCCGAGATGGATGAAAATGATCTCCTTCCAGAAGAGGCATTGTTTCATTGGCATGTTCGCGGCGAACGGTTAATTCATTCCATAATTCTTCATATGCGGCAATAATGTGAGACCAATCAAATAATTCTAATGCTCTTCGTTTACCAGCGTTCCCCATGGTTCTTCGCTTCTCGGAATCATTAGAAAGTAGAGAAATTGCGGTTACCAGTGATTGAATATCTACAGATATTGATTGTGAAGTAGCACCCAAATAGTCCCCATAGCTGTATTGACCCGAAAAGTAACGATAGGCAATCTCTCGACCATTACCTGATGACGGCATATAGGTTGGGATTGTTAATCCATCTATCCCGTCACGGACAGTATCCCTATAACCGTCCCAATCACTAACGATTACCGGTAGCCCAGATGCCATGGCTTCTATTGGTGTAAGCCCGAAGCTTTCTTGGATATTATCTGATAGGGAACAAAATATATCTCCGGCGGCCCAAACACCATTGGGGAACCTTGGGTCACCATGATTAACAAAAGTAACGTTCACTTTTTGACATATGTCGCGTATGGCTTGATTGAATACATGTTCATTACTAATGCGGAATACTGCTGGATCATTGAAATAGCCATTAAATATAATGTGAAAAGGCTTTGTAGAGTTTTTGGCTACTTCTTCGGCGGCAATGAGGAGAGGGAGGGGGCTTGCTTTTGCTATGTAATTCAAGCGCCCTACATAGAGTAATACTATTTCATTGTCGGAGATGCCGAGTAAATTTCTTTGTTGGGTGCGATCGTATGGAGAGGTTGTGTTTTTAAGCTTTGCAGTATCCACCCCTAAAGGAATTATGGGTAATTCCAACGGGCAGTTAAATTCAAGCCCAAATCGTTCCTTAAAATTAGCTTCCCATGCTGTGATAATTGATCGAATAGCACTGCGGATTGCCTTACTTGGACAGATCAGCGCATCCCAGGATTGCAGGGGGGATGACAAATAACTTCCAACTACCTCCATAACCTCAGCCGATGCACTGGAATGAGCGACTCCACAAAGGCTGTAGAGCCTTTGCCCATGGTAGCGGCGTGCCCAGGCATTTCTGACGATGCCAGGGTCATACCGTAGAAGACACTGTGCTATTTCAAGTCCCTCTGGATCATTTTGATTAATAGATAGGCAGCGTTCGCGCTCTATACCTTCATCTTGCGCGTATTTCTTATAAATTTCGAAGGCTTCGACGTTTGGACAAACACAGTAGAATCTTTCCTGGTGCCCAAAACGGAAGTGACCACGAATAAAGTCACGCGTTGCAACGTCAATACCGATAGGTCTTTCCGTCTCAAGTTGGTTGCCGTCAAAACTAATTGCTATCGTCATCGGGGTGCGTACAAGTCAGGAAAATGCCTTGAAAGTAATCATGGTGAACGTATCTTTAACGCTCGGTAAACACTGTATTTTTTCAGTTACAAAACGGCCGATATCGTCGTCGTCATTCAGATAACATTTAAACAATAAATCAAATTGCCCAGATGTTGAATATGCTTCCGAGACCTGTTCCACGCTTTCAATAGCCTCCTCAGCCACTTTGTACGCTCTACCGAGTTCGGCTTTTACTTGGATAAATATAGTCTGCATTTATGCCCCCTATGCTTGTTTATAATCGGACCTATGGTTGATATTCAAATGCAAATAAATTGGAAGAGAGTAGTTACATTGGGGCAAAAACGATAGGCTGACAATTATCTTGAAATTAATAATTTTCAATAATTTACTATAATATAGTTCGGGACAATATTTGATATTGCCAGTTAACATCATACCGGCAAACAGTTCACGAACATTTTGTATGCTGGTCATTGTATATTATTACAAAATAAAATTATAATCTTCGGTATCGCCAAAAACTCAATGTCAGAACTGAATCCAAGATGGGAGTTGCTTGGTATTAAGCGAACTTTTCCCCACCCACTTTCATGTGCGGTTCAAAAAAGCAGGAACATGTTCTCCCAGCCCGACGATTGGTTTATCTTTATGTGTTTGTTCTTGTTTATTGTTTAGATCTTGTCTATTGGATTTTTGGGAAGTCAAGCTATCTCCCTTTTTCCTGGTATCGTCTTCATTTTTAGATCTCACTCTTCGATTGTCGTCTTTTGTCTTTAATTTACTTGTAGAATATATAGGAATCTCTTTACCCGTGAGACGTTTAATTGCGTCAATAAATTTTTTTTCCTTAATTGACGAGATAGTAAAGGCCTTGCCAGTTTTACCTGCGCGACCGGTTCGTCCAATGCGGTGGACATAGTCCTCTGGATGAGTAGGTACATCAAAATTAAACACATGGCTTAGGTCGTCAATATCCAACCCACGTGCAGCTACGTCGCTGCAGACAAGAAAAGTGATGATTTTGGATTTAAAGCGTTCCATGGTTTCTGTGCGTGCTGGTTGTGACATATCCCCATGGAGAGTTGCAGAGTTAAAGCCATACTTTTGGAAAGACTTGTGGACAATGTCCACGTCTCTTTTTCTGTTACAGAAAATTAAGGCATTCGAGACGTCCTCATGTCTGATTAACTGCCGAAGTGTCTCGCGCTTTTTTGCCTGTAGTTTTTTTATATCACCTTTCAAGGGGAATGGTATCATTACCAGGTGTTGATCAATATTATTTGAAGAGGTTGCCGATGGACTGACAGCGATTTCCTTTGGGTTGATAAGGAAAGCGTTTGATAATCGCCGAATTTCCGGGGGCATGGTGGCGGAAAAAAGTAACGTTTGTCTGATTTTATTCAAAACAGAGACAATTTTTTCGACATCAGGAATGAATCCCATGTCAAGCATGCGATCGGCTTCGTCGATTACCAATACTTTCACGTCTTTTAGAAGTATTCCTCCCCGCTCAAAAAGGTCTAGTAATCGACCAGGCGTGGCGATCAAAACATCGACACCTTTATCTAGCTTTTTTGATTGATCTTCCATGGATGTACCACCGATGATGAGCGCCTTTGTTAAATTGTTGTACTTGCCATAAATATCAAAGTTTTCGGCAACTTGAGTTGCCAATTCTCGAGTAGGTTCAAGGATGAGTGTACGGGGCATTCGAGCTCGCGCTCTTCCCGACGCCAAAATATCAATCATTGGAAGAGTAAAGGAAGCGGTTTTGCCTGTACCGGTTTGAGCGCACCCTAAAATATCGCGTCCGGCAAGTACTTGAGGGATTGCATGTTCTTGAATTGGTGTGGGGTTTGTGTATCCAGCGTCTGCAACAGCCTTCAAAACCTCTTCACTCAAGCCGAGGTTCACGAAACTCATAGACTAAGTCCAAATATTAGATTTGTCGGGATCACGCTGATCTTTGATGGGAGATAAATAAGCAATAATAAGGCGGCTTAGGCTAATTTGTCGACATTGTCAATTACAGAGGCAGTATCCACTATGTTGGAAGTACTTCCGGAGGATATAGTCTGGTTCCCTAATGTCACTATCATTGTGTATGAACCCTATTTTGGCTCCTTACTTGCTATAAACAGATAATTAAAGTCTAATTCTTGTTGCAGGTTAATCCGATAAAAAAAATTAAACTGTAAACGCTTATAAGTTTAGCAAAATAATACAAATGAAACATTATACTGCAACTTACCGAAGTAATTTGATTTCTTCTATTCGCCAATTTACCTCGATAATTTTAGCGTAATATTAATAGCGGTACAGGTAATCTGTTACCTGCAAATTGCGGTTCCTTTGAAAACCTAAA
This sequence comes from Rhodospirillales bacterium, assembly GCA_028345065.1. GTDB lineage: Bacteria > Pseudomonadota > Alphaproteobacteria > Rhodospirillales > UBA2165. Next base: position 15,792 of record JAOMCN010000014.1, on the reverse strand, counting down.
ACCCAAGAAGCGTGAAAAATAAAAGGGTACCTGATGTTGGCAAAAGAGACAAAACTAACAAATTTCTTTTTGACCGGTTATTAGCAGTGATCCAATCATCCCATCCAATAAAATCTACAACTGTTATCCTTTTGAGGGATGGTACTGATGGGATGGAAGTCTTTATGGTAACCAGAAATGCTGGAATCGATTTTGCGGGTGGTGCATTAGTTTACCCTGGTGGCAAAACCAATCCCGAGGATCTGACACCGGAGACTGCGGCATATTGTGATGGTAACAACGATCTTGATATATCTGAAATAGGCAGCCGAGTATGTGGTATCCGGGAAACTTTTGAGGAGGCAGGTTTTCTTTTAGCGCGTGAAAAAAAAACAGGGATGTTGGTTGATAGAGAGCGATGTTTGTTAATAGGCAATGCATACAGAGACCCCATTCGTAGAGGAGAGTTGAGCATGAAGGATCTTGCAAGCAACGAACATCTTACACTTGCTTGTGATCTTTTGGTTCCATTTGCTCATTGGATTACTCCCAGTATCTCTCCTAAGCGCTACGACACCTGGTTTTATTTGGCCAAGGCGCCAGAAGGACAGCTAGGATCCCACGATAACTCCGAAACTGTCGCGTCGTTATGGATTAATCCAGACCAGGCACTCGCCGGAGCAAAGAATAAAATTTACAATATTGTATTTGCGACTCGAATGAACCTACGCAAATTGGGGAAGTCTGATAACGTAAAATTAGCAATGAATATGGCTCAAGCCAACAAGGTTATAACTGTAGAGCCTGAAGTAATTAATAATAATAATAATATTACTTTCCGGATTCCATGGGAAGCAGGTTACGATATGGAGCAGGAGACAGAAACCGGTGGCCCCGCTGTGTCGTTTTATGCTTCAAGTAAGTATCGCTAGTTTTGTAAGGGTGCATGATCCATGGTAGAACGAGATCAGTATGTCCTAGTATGGAAAAAAGGTGCTTAGGGCAAAGGTAAATTTAAGGTAATATTAAACTTAGTTTGTCAGATAGTTAAATTCGGTTTCCTGGTGTCATTAAATCAATTATAAGCATCTGGAAACATTATAATAATTTAATAATGCTTATAGCTAGAAACATGATATGGCTTACATTTTAGCCAATACCAGATGAGGGAGCAGTCTCTGAATAGATTGTTATGTGTTATGAATTTTCAAACCACTAGGGAACTATTTGGCATGTTTATGCCTAATGGGCGATTTTTACGAAACGTGTTAGGATCCATTGGGGTTGTGATAGTGTTAGCTGGCTGTTCTTCTATACCGGATGCTATTAATCCGCTTGAGTGGTACGAAGCGGCAAAAAATGCGATCATAGGTAAGAAAACGGAGGAAGTGGTAACCTCAAGAAAAGGTTCGACAAGTGAATTGGTAGCCGATCGTGGTAAGGCTGCACCTGGTTCAGACAAACCTTTTCCGAGTTTAGGCTCAGTGCCGGAGCGTTCAGTTGGACCTAGTGGAAATAGACGGAAGAAAATTGCGGAAAGTCTAGTCTCAGATAGGGAAGATACTAGGCAGTATTCAAGTAAGATTGTCCGGAGACAAAATGAGAATAAAACTGCTGGCGATCTAACCCCAAAAGTAGAAAAGCTCCAAGGGTCAAAAGTGGCCGCGCTATCCAGTTCTAGGAAGGCATCTGTCTCAGAGGCCACAACTAGCAAAAAATTATCTAAGCGAATTAACCCATTAAAGCCATCAGACGAACAAATTCAGTCGGGGGGGGCACGAGCAAAACCACCTTATGTCAAAAAGAAGGCAAAGCCATTTGAGACTGGTAATGTTTTGTCTGCAAATCGCAACCTTACCAAGCCCACTGCTATAAAAATGTTGAATGTACGGAGCGCTAGCTACGGCTCGGAAACGATTGTTATATCAGGAAGCGGTGTCGTCACGGCAGATTTTAGAGATGCTACCTATTTAACTCGAACAAACATAACCCCGAACAGTTTAAGAACTAGGTCTTTTAGGGATTTTCAATCTATTAATGATAGACAGTCTTACCAGGTGGCGACCATTTTGTTTGATAACGGTTCCGCAAAACTTAACATTTCTGATAGAAGGGTCCTTCGTCAGGTTGTCGCTCATCATAAGCAAAATGGGGGCACACTCAGAGTTGTTGGACATGCAAGCTCCCGAACCCAAAACCTGGACCCCGCGCGGCACCAATTAGTAAATTTTAAAATTTCGGCCGCACGAGCAGATGCTGTGCTTGAGCAATTAGTTCGCTACGGTACCAGGCCATCTAACCTTGTAGTGGGTTCGGTATCTGATACCATGCCGAAATATCTTGAAAGTATGCCATCAGGAGAAGCTGGTAATCGCCGGGCGGAAATTTATTTAGATTTCTAGGTAGTTATTTCACGCAAGATTAGCGAGTTTTAAAATACGAACTTGTAATTTCAAAATTGGTGTAAGTGTCGGGAATGAAACTTAATTTTAATCGCCAAACCTAAATTGAAACGATAGGTATGGATCAAGAATTCGACCGTATAAAACGCTTGCCACCATATGTTTTTGCCGAAGTCAATGAATTAAAAGCTCGAGCGCGCACGAACGGCGAGGATATAATTGATTTTGGTATGGGAAATCCTGATTCACCAACACCGTCCCATATTGTAGATAAATTAGTTGAAACCATTGGTGATGCGAAAACCCATCGATATTCTGCATCAAGGGGCATTCCTGGTTTACGGAGGGCAATTTCGGCATATTATGCCCGGAGATTTTGCGTAGAGATTGATCCTGATAAAGAAGCTATTGTAACGCTAGGCTCTAAGGAGGGACTTGCTAACCTGGCATCTGCTATCACAAGTCCGGGGGACGTAATTTTGGTCCCTAACCCTAGTTATCCGATACATCAGTTTGGATTTGTTATTGCTGGAGCTTCAGTTAGAAGTGTGCCAGTTAAGCCTGATGAAAACTATATGCTGGGTTTACAGAGGGCGGTCATTCACAGTGTCCCAAAACCCACCGCACTAGTATTAAATTATCCCAATAATCCAACTACTTTAACCACTACATTGGACTTTTATAATCAGGTGGTTGATTTTTGTCGCTACCATGAGATTTATATATTGTCCGACTTAGCTTATGCAGAGCTATATTTTGATAATCATCCGCCACCATCGATTTTGCAAGTTCCTGGTGCAAAGGATATTGCGGTAGAGTTTACTTCAATGAGTAAAACCTATTCCATGCCTGGTTGGCGAATTGGCTTTGCTGCCGGTAACCCGCGGTTAATTGAATCACTTGCCCGAATCAAATCGTATTTGGATTATGGTGCTTTTACACCCATACAGGTGGCTTCAACAACAGCTCTGAATGGCCCTCAAGAGTGTGTGGAAGAAATGAGGAAACTTTATAGAGAACGTCGTGACGCGTTGATCGATAGCATGTCCGTAGCAGGGTGGCAAATTCCAAGCCCTACATCAACAATGTTTGCCTGGGCACCCGTTCCTCCTGAATTTCTAGACCTCGGTTCGGTTGGATTTGCTAAACTTTTGTTGAAGGAAGCCAAGGTTGCAGTCGCGCCTGGGCTTGCGTTTGGTGAACACGGTGATGGCCATGTCAGAATTTCATTGGTCGAGAATCGGCAACGCATCCGCCAAGCAGCTCGGAACGTTAAGGGTATGTTTTTACACTCGGGAGTAGTAATTGAAAAACTCCCAAGTCAAAGGGCCGTACAGTGACCAAAACATTGCGAGTAGGCGTTGCTGGATTAGGTTTTGTGGGTACTGCGACTGTTAAATTACTGCAAAAACAAGCCCCTCTCCTAAGACTTCGTTGCGCCAGAGATATACTTGTAACCGCTGTGTCAGCTCGCGATAAGTCAAAGGATCGTGGGGTCTCGATGGAGGGGATAAAATGGCATGATAACCCATTAGACATCTCAAATGATAAACATGTAGATTTGGTGGTTGAGACCATTGGTGGTTCCGATGGAGTTGCCAAAGAAGTTGTTGAAAGAGCAATTGCCAATGGAAAGCACGTTGTGACTGCTAACAAAGCTCTCATCGCTCAAAGTGGAACAATTCTGGCTGAGGATGCAGAACAATCGGGGGTTGCGTTAGCCTTTGAGGCTGCCGTTGCAGGAGGTATTCCTATCCTTAAAGCTCTCCGCGAGGGACTCTCGGCTAATCGAATTGATGGTGTGTATGGGATTTTGAACGGTACGTGTAATTACATACTTACTTGTATGCGTGAGACAGGAAAGGAATTCGAAGAGGTGTTGCAGGACGCTCAGAAATTGGGGTATGCGGAGAAAGACCCTTCTTTTGACTTGGACGGTATAGATGCTGCACATAAGCTGGCAATTCTGAGTAGCTTGGCATTTGGGTTAAAAATTGATTTCGGCGCTGTCCACGTGGAGGGGATTCGGCATATTACGTTGTTAGATATTGAATTTGCACAGGAGCTTGGCTACCGAATTAAACTTCTTGGTATCACGCGTCAATCCGCAAGGGGTATAGAGCAACGGGTCCATCCCTGCATGGTTCCTCTTGACGCGCCTATAGCCCATATCGAAGACGTATTTAATGCAGTAGTGGTTCACGGTGATCAAGTCGGCACCACAATGTACGAAGGAAGAGGTGCGGGAGCAGGGCCAACATCATCGGCTATTGTGGCAGACATTGTGGACATAGCTCTGGGTCGATTCCTTCCAGCGTTTGGATTGGCAGCGAATGACCTGAGGACTTCAAATTCCTTAGATATGCTAGAGCGAGTAGCATCCTATTATGTCCGTTTCACAGTGATTGATCGCCCTGGAGTATTTGCAGAAATAGCCACAGCACTCCGGGATAACAATGTTTCGATGGAGAAGATCATACAGAGGGGGAGAGCTCCAGGGGAGCCAGTTCGTGTGGTACTAACCACGCATGAAACAAAGGAAAAGGCAATATTGAAGACAATTCAAGCTATTGATCAAACAGATGCTGTGGTAGAGCCAACGCGAATGATTAGAATAGAGCCTTTCGTATTTTTATCTTAAGTATTCGGGGTATGGATTAGATGAACAGTACATCGGTGAAAATGGAACGCAATTTGGCATTAGAGGCAGTACGTGTCACTGAAGCAGCAGCTCTCTCTGCGTCCCGATGGATGGGACGGGGAGATGAAAAATCGGCCGATCAGGCCGCTGTAGATGCAATGCGGCAGGCGCTTAACAACCTCCAAATACAAGGGACTGTTCGTATCGGTGAGGGTGAACGTGACGAAGCTCCAATGTTATTTATAGGTGAAGAGGTTGGCGCTGGAGAAGGCCCAAAAATTGATATTGCTTTGGATCCACTGGAAGGGACAACAATTACTGCAAAGGGGGGTAATAACGCGTTAGCTGTAATAGCAATGGCCGAGGAAGGCGGATTTTTGAACGCTCCTGATACATATATGGAAAAAATAGCTATTGGTCATAGTTTACCTGACGGATTAGTTGACCTTGATGAAAAGGTAGAGGTAAATTTGAAAGAACTAGCTAGGGCCAAAGGGACCGATATAAGTGATCTGGTAGTATGTATACTAGACCGCCCACGGCACGATGAGATTATCGTAAAATGCAGAGAGGCTGGTTCCAGGATTATGTTGATTGGCGACGGCGACGTTAGTGGGGTGATCGCAACGTCTCAGGAAGAAGCAGGTGTTGACATCTATATAGGAGTCGGTGGAGCCCCAGAGGGGGTCTTAGCAGCGGCGGCCCTTCGATGTATAGGTGGGCAAATGCAGGGCAGGTTGATTTTTCGTTCGTCTGATGAACGTCAACGTGCTGAAAGGTTGGGAATTACAGACTTTGACCGCAAATATGAACTTAACGAGTTAGCTGGAGGCGAAGTAATGTTTGCCGCCACTGGTGTTACCTCAGGTACAATGCTTAAGGGTGTTCGCCGATTTCGAAATGGTGCGAAGACACATTCAATGATTATGCGCTCTAAAACTGGCACTGTTCGTTATATAGAGGCTGAGCATAATTTTAAACGTAAGGTAGGTTTTGATAACACTGGCGCATAGAGGTGATAAAAGACGCAATGGGTCATAAAGTCTTTGGCGTCTCTCAATCAATTTCTCGAAAGAAGTGGATTGAGCGTCCCTATGAACCAAGGGTTGCTTTAGGACTTGCTCAACAGTTCAATTTACCTGCCCTCATGGGGCGCCTCCTTTCATCCCGGGGTATAGATGCCGAAGGAGTTAATTCGTTCCTTAACCCTAAACTTAATACTTTGTTACCAGATCCACTTCACCTTTTAGGCATGAAAGATGGTTTAAATCGACTTCTGGATGCAGTTGAAAAAGGCCAGAATATTGCTGTTTTTGGAGACTATGATGTGGATGGTGCAACCTCTTCTGCGTTGATTTACAGGTATTTCCTAGCTATCGGAATTAAAATTCGAATTTATATTCCGGATCGTCTCAAAGAGGGATATGGACCTAACATATCTGCGATCGACCAGTTAAAATCAGAAAGCACTAATCTTATAATCACTGTGGACTGCGGTACCGCCGCGCATGAGAGCTTGTCTTATGCGAAACAGCAAAATATTGATGTTTTGGTGGTTGACCACCATGTCGCAGAGGCTGATTTGCCTGAAGCTATTGCAGTTGTTAACCCCAATCGATTAGATGAAAATACACCCCACCGACAATTGGCTGCTGTGGGGGTCAGTTTTTTGCTAATTATTGGGTTAAACAAGGTTCTTAGAGAATGTGGTTATTTCCAAAATAATAATATTTCTGAACCGGATATGATGCAATGGCTGGATCTCGTTGCACTTGGTACGGTAGCCGATGTTGTACCATTGACAGGAATAAATAGAGCCCTGGTAAAACAGGGTTTAAAGGTGATGGCTATGCGGAGAAATATCGGTTTATTAGCATTAGCGGATATTGCCGAGTTGGACGAAACACCTGGTGCCTATCATTTAGGTTTTATATTCGGTCCTCGCGTTAATGCCGGTGGGCGCGTGGGTGAATCTCACCTTGGTGCAAAGTTACTTACTACAGAAGATCAAAACGAGGCTGCAAAATTAGCAAAAATACTTGATAAGTATAATCAGGATCGTAAGCAGATTGAAACAGAGATTTACGATCAAGCACTAAAGTTAGTAGATACTCAACGTTCTCGTCACACCCTAATTGTCATAGGGGAGGGATGGCATCCAGGCGTAATTGGAATAATTGCGAGCCGTTTAAAGGAGCGGTTTGGTCTGCCTACTTGCGTTCTAACCCGGAACGGCGACAAGATTACTGGTTCAGGAAGGTCGGTTTATGGAGTTGATCTCGGGAGTGTGGTAATTGCAGCGCGACAGCGAGGAATACTTACTGCTGGTGGGGGGCATGCCATGGCGGCAGGATTTACAATGACGTCTGAAAAATTAGAAGAATTTAAGGAGTTCATTGAAACGCGCATATCCAATTTTGTTGAGGAAAATGATATCCAGCCCACGTTAACAATTGATAGTACGCTGAGTGTTGAAGCAGCCACTATTGAATTGGTTACATATTTGGAACGCTTAGGACCATTTGGTAGTGGTAATGCGGAACCCCGCTTTGCTTTTGCAAGTCTCCGAATTGCCAAATCTGATGTAGTTGGTAAAGATCATGTTCGCTGTCATTTGGTGGATACGATTGGCCAACGACTTCAGGCAATCTCGTTTCGCAGCTTAAATACTGATCTTGGTCAAAGGCTACTTAACCATGGCGGCCTGCCATTGAATCTCGTTGGTCGTTTACGAGAAAATTCATGGCAAGGCCGCTCTTCAGTTCAATTACTTATCGACGATGGTGCGGAGGTTAATTAACAACGATGCCTTCGTTATTGCTGGTAGTTACCGTCTGCTTAGCAGAGGTGCTGACCATGGTTGGGACATTTACGTTTTCCGCTCTTTTGCCGTCATTTATTAATGAATGGCAGTTAACGAATATCCAAGCAGGTTGGCTCTCCGGAATAATGTTAGGAGGGTATGCTATCAGTGTACCAGCATTGGTGGGATTAACAGACCGCTATGATGCGAAACTCGTATACTTATGTGGTGCCGCATTAGCGGCGATATCTTTTGCGGCGTTTGCCTTAATTGCTGAAGGGTTCTGGTCAGCTTTAATTTTACGAGCTGTCTCAGGAATAGCTTTGGCAGCCACCTATATGCCAGGACTACGCATGTTGGTGGACAGAATTAATACTCAGAAATCTACGCGCGGAGTAGCAATTTACACCGCAAGTTTCAGTCTAGGGACTGCATTTTCTTTTTTTATCTCTGGTGAGATCGGTGTTGCCTTCAGTTGGGAAGTTGCATTCATTATAGCTTCTGTTTGTGCAGCGGTGGCCTTCATTCTGGTATTGATGACGTTGGTTCCAGTAATACCGCCAGAACCTAATGAGAAAACGGCTCTTTTAGATTTTAGACCGATTTTCAAAAATCGCGCAGTTATGGGATATATTCTAGCTTACGGTGTGCATAGTTGGGAACTATTTGCATACCGATCCTGGTTGGTAGCTTTTTTAGTATTCAGCTTGAGCCTCCAAACAGAAACGAGTATTTGGCCTGCACCGACCATAATTGCAAGTTTGACTGCGGTTATAGCTGTGTTTGCCAGTATTGGAGGTAATGAATTAGCAGAAAGGTTTGGTCGCCGACGAATGATTTATTTATTTTTAATTTTAGCGGGCAGTTTAGGTTTATTCTCAGGTTTACTCGCGGCAACTCCATATTGGTTTGTTTCATTAATAATGTTGTTGTATGCGGCACTAATCCAGTTGGATTCTGCTGCTCTAACTGCTGGGACTGTGACTTCTGCTGAAAAAGGTCGAAAAGGCACAACTCTTGGATTACATTCATTAATTGGTTTCAGCGGTGCAGCAGCGGGCCCAATTGTAGTGGGTTTAGTGCTTGATTTAGGTGGCGGTATTAATAGTCTTGGGGCTTGGGGGTTGGGTTTTGCTTCAATGGGTTTTGTGGCGCTTCTCGGCCCTATAGGTTTATGGTGGTATAGAGAAAAATAAATTGAACCCTTGATTTCTAACTACCGCATTAATATATGGTGTTGCGTGACCCCTTCGTCTAGTCAGGTCTAGGACTCCAGATTTTCATTCTGGCAACAGGGGTTCAAATCCCCTAGGGGTCACCATCTACCGTCTAAGTAGTTGAATTTATTTAATAAAATATTTTTGTGTGACTTTTCGTTACGAGGTTGTGTGACTTTTTGAAACAGAAAGTTGTGACTTTTTACTTTATCTTTGCCCTATTTTTTTCTGTTTGCCACTTTTACCGCTTTGTTATTGCCCAGATGTTCTGAACTTGTTTAGCAATTGGCTACTGCCCGGACCCCGATTGAGTACTTCTCGATCATCTGGGTTATCCTGTGGCCGGTGACGACCCAAATGTCACCAAGTAGGTTGCAACGCCCTAGCAATACTTTAACCAACTGGTTAGATTGAACTATGAAAAAACTGCTACCTGAAGGAGGAGCAAATGCCGATTGAACATATTGTGCTTCTTGAGAAAAAAGAAACAGCAACTGAGGAACAGCTAAACTCCTTTCTGGGAGCTGCTAAACAACTTAAAGACAAAGTGCCGGGCATTTTAGACGTGAAACATGGTGAAAATTTTACGGACCGCGCACCACACTCACATGCACTGATTGTAACAATGGCAGATAGAGATGTATTGGCAGCGTACGGTCCCCATCCCGCCCATCAGGAAGTTGCAAGAATGTTGAAAGAAGTTGCTAAGGATTGGGTTATCGTTGACATAGAACCCTAAGAATACATTCCATGATAATCGAGCAGTTTGAACAACCCGGTACACCCGATGTTTTGCAACTTAAGCATACCGAGGCTTATTACAACCACGGCAATAGGTTGGTGAAACTGGGGCGGTTAGACGACGCCATCGTCTACTATCTCAAAGCCCTTGATATCAAGCCAAACCTTATTAAAGTATATACAAACCTTGGCAAAGTGCTCCTGCGTTGGGTGTTTTTTAACGTCGGAGACCACTCATTCGGCTCAATTCCGTGAGTACTGTCACTGCCACTAGTGTCGCTGTGCCTTCGCCCGAAGAACTGGTTGCGCGGGCGCGTGACTTAAGGCCGGGCCTGCGATCACGCACGGCGCGTTGTGAAGATCAGCGCCGAATTCCCCAAGAAAGCCTCGATGAAATGATCCAAGCTGGATTATTCAATGTGCTCAAACCAAAGCTTTATGGCGGTTACGAAATGGGCTGGGATTCGTTTTGCGATATTACTTTGGAGATCGCCGCAGGCTGTGGCTCAACCGGTTGGATATATGGGGTCTGTGGTAGCCACCCGTTGATGGTGACCAATTTTGGGTCCGATATTCAGGATGAAGTCTGGAGCGCAAACCCAGATGCCATTGTTTCCTCGGCTAAAATGATCAGTGGCGCATTCAAGAAAGTCGATGGTGGCTATCTCGGCAATGGCATCATGGCAATCGCAAGCGGCTCACTGCACGCCGATTGGGTTTTCGCCCATTTCACCACGATCGAAGGCAGCAAAAAGCAGCTTTCAACGATAATTCCTCTCGATGACGTAACAATCTTGGACACCTGGCAGGTCATGGGTCTAGCCGGCACCGGCAGCCAAAATCTGGAGATGAAAGACGTCTTTGTCCCCAATAGTCACGCCTTCGTCAGCAACCAAACTCCTCCAGGATACGGTGTTCACGATGCAGGTATTTATAATGTCGACTACAGGATACTTGGCACCTACCCAACAGCGACAGTCATCGTTGGTATGGCGATGGGCGCGCTGGATATATTTGTCGCTGACATAAAAGATCGCTCGTCGCGGTTCGGCGCCAAAATTGCTAAATTTCAAAGCCTACAATTACGTATCGCCAAATCATCCGCCGAGATTGATTCGGCAAAGCTCGTCATCCGTCACAATACCCGTGAGGCCATGAACTTTATCAACAAACACGAGCCTGTCCCGATGGAGCTTCGGACACGTCTGTATAGGGACGCTAGTTACGTGTCACTCCTAGCCCTTAAAGCAATTGAACGTATATTCTATGCTGGTGGCGCAAGCGAATTGTTCCTCAACCGAGAGCTTCAACGCATCTTTAGAAATAGCCATGCGGGCCGTGCTCAATTTGGTCTCAACTGGGATGTTCAAGGTACTAATTACGGCCGATGGGCGCTCGGCCTCGAAGGCGCGCAGAAAACCGCCCCGCTTTAGCTTTTAACCATTGTCAAACTGATTTATTCATGAGGTCTCGGCCATCCAGATTTCCTACAGGTGGCTTTGGCCTGAAGGCTTTTAGGCAGCTTGTTGTGTTAGATTGAGCGCGGACAAATACGTTGGTGACTGGAAGGACGGGAAATACCACGGGCAAGGCACCAAAACTTATTCTAACGTGGATATAAATACGTCGGTCAGTGGAGGGATGACAATAGGGATGGACAAGGTATCAATACCTATGCCGATGGAACGGTTGAGAAGATCAAATGGGAAAATAATGAGTTGACGGAAGTCCACAGCAAGTTCAATGAATTAATATCAAGCACAAATCTTATAAGTGTACTTAATTTCGATGGCAAAGAGCTTTATGAGAAAGTAAAAGTAGTAAAAGTTACAAACATTTTATAACGCTTCTAAAAAACTACTAGCCGACCAATCAGCTTCAATTCTTCTGCACTTTCTGTCATCATCACAGTAAGAATGGGAGGCTTTCTAACGGGCAGAGTAAGAGGTACTTCAGACCTCAATTTCTTTCCACATCTGGATATCACGCTTGGTCGTCCAAATACGCGGATCCACGATTCCGCTCATCTCGTCAAAACAGCGTGAAACATTAAACGGCAGGCAGTGATCGAAGATCACCCACTCTCCGTATTTCGGTTGAAGAACGTCATGGGTCTCATGATAAACGGTCTTCAGACTTTTCCCGTCTTTGACACCGGCTTCAACTATTTCGCGCATGTCGCGCAGAAAGCCTGCGGTCGTTGCGATCGCGCGATCGACTTCGGTTGGCAAATCCATCGCCTCGCCACGTCCAGGTACCAACTTTTCGGCTCCGAATGCGCGAAGTTTTTCCAGCGTTTCTGGCCATTCAGTGAAGTAGGCGTCCCCGCAATAAGGGGCTGTGCCGTCCTCTACAAGATCTCCCGAAAATAGTACCTTTTCCTTCGGCATCCAAACAATCGCGTCACCCTTGGTATGCCCTTTTCCGATATGCTTGATTTGAACCTCAGTCTTGCCTAACCAGAGAGTTAGTTCGCTATCGAAGATCAAGGTCGGCCACGTCAGTCCTGGAACCGAGTCAATATCGTTGAACAGCCGAGGAAATCGTTGTGCTTCGCTTTCAAAGTCTTCCTGTCCGCGCTCTTTGATGAGATCATATGTGCCGCGACTGGCCACAATATGCTGTGCGTTGTAAGCGGACGCGCCCAAAACCCGCACGGCATGATAGTGGGAAACGAAGACGTATTGGATTGGCTTATCGGTAACAGATTTGACATGTCGGATGACCTCCTTGGCCATCGTTGGTGTCGCTCGCGCATCTATGACCATAACTTCATCGTCACCAATTATGACGCCAGTATTCGGGTCTCCCTCAGCGGTGAGGCAGTACGCATTTTCGGCAAGTTTTACGAAGGTTTCAGTTTTATCGGCCAAATCAGCTTGGCTAGCAAAAGCTTTTGTCATGGTATTTCCCTGTTTATTAGATACTACAACTCGCCCCTAAATGACCGCAGTAAAATACTTTATGCCGGCAGTGCGGAACTCCCAAGCCATAAAAAAAATTACTGGTGGGTGGGCGTATTTGTTTTTTGCTTTATCTATAAAGCCTTATTTATAAAGAGTGTGTCCGTCAATATGCAAATAATATATTCTCCCGCTTAGTGATTCAGGTTGAGTTTGAACTGATTTCCGTCCATTTTCAACTGGCTTAAATATTACAAATTTTGACAAACACTTTTAATTTGGCGGATCAACAGCAAATTTTTAGTAAATTCGGTTGAGCTATTAAATTTGCTGCGCTATCATTTTTTCAATCAATTAATAATAGATTGAATGGTTACCATTGTTTTTCTTACTCAAAGTGGTAACCAGTTTTATTCAATATATACAGATAATAACACGGGGAGGAAATTACATGAGTATACCCAAAAACTTATTCGTGGTTGCATGTGCTGTAGGTTTTTTCGCAGCGTCGTACTCGACAGCAAGTGCCGCGAATTGGCAGCAAGTGACCAAAGCAGCAAAGGCCGAGGGTAAGGTCGCCCTATATCTAGCTAAGTCGAATGCACAAGCGAAAGCGCTTCTCACGGCGTTTGAAAAGAAATTTGGTATTAAGGGAACGTGGCTCCGGGGCTCCGCTCGGGCACAATCAGCTAGGCTTATGGGAGAGTTAAAAGCGGGCAAACCCCAAGCAGACGTATTCTATACGGCTGGGCCGATTTCCCATTCCGGGATTGCCAAAATAACTAAGATTTGGGTTCCCGATGGACCCAATGCTAAGAACTGGCCAAAGGAGTACATGTTTCCTCATGGTAGTGCACAAATGACTGCCGATCCGGTGGTGATCATTTATAACACGAACAAAGTTAAACCGGCGCCAACGGATTACAAGGATATGATCGCAAAGAAGTATATTACCGCGGTTGGGTCTCCTGCTTCAGTATTTCGAACAGCATATTATTACAAAACCCGCAAACTATTGGGCGAAGGATTTTGGAAAAGTATTGCAAAAGCTGGAATTGTCACGGGTCCATCCGTCAACGCGCTCATACAGGGCGTGGCAGCTGGAGAAACGGATATTTCCCTGGCATTTGCATGGCAGGCCGCAGGTTTAAAGCGCAAAGGTGCGCCAATCAACTGGGTGACGCCGAAGTCTAAAATCTGGGCATTGACGCAATGGGCAATGGCGCTTGAGTCTGGACCTAGCCCTAACGCCGGTAAACTTTTGCTGGATTATATGATGGGTTCCGAAGGGCAAGCCATATTAAATACCGATGGTGGTGTTAGCGTAATTGGTAAGGGTAGCATCCCTGCCAATGTCAACGAAGAAGAGATGACTGCCCAACTCGCCATTAATCTTACCAAGTGGTGGGAGAAAACCTTCCATAAGGCCATACCCCAGTAAAGTTACGTCATCATTTTTACGGCACGCGTGGCCGAGGCAGGATAGCATTATTCTGTAGTCGGTCTCGCGCGCCATCACTTCCGAAGAATAACTTTCACTTGGCCATCTATCTAGGCAATGAAATTATTACCAGGCGAAATGGTGGAGACTGACCTTGAATGGAATGAGCCAGTTAGTGTCCCGTAGCCTTCATTGGTTAAGGAACTGGCCAACCGTGATTTCTCGGTTGGCGCTTTTCTTGTTACTCGCGGCAATATTTGCGCCAATAATCCAGGTCTTGTTTGAGCCATTGATGGGAATTCGTGAACAATTACGGGTTGTAGCTGGCTTGCCTGGGATCGGACGGACGATATTAAATACATTTTTACTAGCTGCCGGGACAGTTGTTCTTGCTTTAACTCTTGGAACCTTTTTTGGTTGGGCAACCGGCCAACTTTCGGTGGTCAAGGCTCGGATTGCGACAGTACTAACGACTAGCGCCTTATTTGTGCCACCGATCGCTGGCGTTATCGGATGGATCTTTTTGTTTTCTCCACGAATTGGCTATGCTAACGTTTTATTGCGAGCGACGCCATTCTTCGACGGAAGTTCTGGACCGGTTGATATCCGCACTCTGACGGGAATCGTAATAATTGACACAATTTATTTGGTCCCCTTTGTGTTTTTATATGTCTCTACGGCATTGCGCTCTGTCGATCCGGCTCTCGAGCACGCAGCAATGGTTTCTGGATCAAGTTGGTTGGGTGCCCAGTTCCGGATCGTACTCCGGATTATTCGGCCGGCGATAATCTACGGTACTGTCATCGTCATGCTGATTGGTCTAGGTCAGTTTACTGTGCCATTGGTATTGGGGTCAAACCACGGCATCAACGTCATAACTACCGAAATTTATAACCAGCTCGAAGTTAGAGCAGTCCCGCAAGAGGCTACTGCAGCTTTTCTTGCAATGCCGCTCGTCATTGCAGGATTTGCCTTAGTACACATTCAACGCCTAAGCGTTGGTGATGTCGACCGCTTCTCGGCCACCAACAAGGGTATAGGAGGTCATAGAAAATCACGTGATTGGTTGTTGATCCCGATTGCGGTCTACGCGTTTATCGCGGTGGTGCCAGCAGTCGTTGCCTTGGCGATTGTTGCGTTTTCGCCATACTGGTCAAGCACAATAATGGTAGATAAATTTAGCTTCAATGCCTTTGCCGATATTTGGGCAGATTCAACGATCCGAAATTCGATCTTGAATTCTATAAAATTGAGCACCTTCGGCGTGGTAGCTGGCCTTATCGGGTCCTTTATCGTATCTCGTTACCTGCTTGGATCGGCGAAAGGGCGATTCAGTACGTTCGTCGACTACACCATCAATCTCCCTTTGACGATCCCGCATGTCGTTCTTGGACTTGGTATTTTCTTGATCTTTGCGGTAGGCCCATTTGGCCTTTTTGGCTCTGCTTGGTTGTTCGTCATTGCGTATCTTGTATTGTATATTCCCCACGGTGTTCGCATGATCCAAAGTGGATTGGTGCAATTGGGGACGACACATGAAGCGGCGGCGCGGGTCGCGGGCGCGGGTGCGACCCGCACCCTTATTTGGATCCTCTTGCCAATGTTACGCCGCAGCTTGGCGTCTGGGGGAGTGCTAATGTTCGTGCTTATGTCACGCGAATTTTC
>JAOMCN010000013.1 GCA_028345065.1 Rhodospirillales bacterium | reverse complement strand
TTTAAGACAGGCGGGCATTAGTAAGGTCGTAATTGAGCGTCCTGCTAAGCATGCAAGGGTAACCATCCACACTGCTCGTCCTGGGGTCGTAATAGGGAAAAAAGGAGCAGATATTGAAATATTACGTAAGGAACTTGCAAAAAGAACTGGGAGTGACGTTCACTTAAATATTGTTGAAATTAGGAAGCCAGAAATTGATGCTCAATTGATTGCTGAAAATATTGCTCAGCAACTTGAGCGCCGTATTGCTTTTCGTAGGGCTATGAAGCGGTCGGTTCAATCTGCTATTCGCTTAGGTGCGAAAGGCATCCGAATTAATTGTGGTGGTCGGTTAGGAGGTGCGGAGATTGCGCGAACCGAATGGTATAGGGAGGGTCAGGTGCCACTTCACACCCTGAGAGCCGATATTGATTATGGTACGGCTATAGCAAAAACCACCTACGGTATTTGCGGGGTTAAAGTATGGGTCTATCGGGGAGAAATTCTTGTTCACGATCCTATGGCTGTTGAAAAGCGGGCATTGGAGCAGCAACCTCAGCGTTAGTTGCCCTGAGAGTTAAGGAAAAAAATGCTTCAACCAAAAAGAACCAAATATAGGAAAGCCCAAAAGGGTCGTATTCATGGAAATGCGAAAGGTGGTGCGTCTTTAAATTTTGGGGCCTACGGATTAAAAGCTATAACGCCTGGTAGGATCACCGCTAGGCAGATTGAGGCTGCGCGGCGTACGATTACTCGACACATGCGTCGGCAAGGAAGAATCTGGATACGAATTTTCCCAGATATTCCGGTCTCAACTAAACCGGCTGAAGTCAGGCAAGGCAAGGGAAAAGGAACACCGGAATATTGGATAGCGCGAGTTAAGCGGGGGAGAATAATATTTGAACTGGATGGCGTTACCGAAGTAGTCGCCCGACGAGCTTTTGAATTAGCTTCTGCTAAATTGCCAAATCAAACAAAATTCGTTCAACGAGTAGGAAACTAATTTCAGGATAGGATTAAGGGAATGAAGGCAGAAGATTATCGCGGAAAAACTGTTGATGAACTAACTGAGAGCTTGAATGAATATGCGAAAGAGGCATTTAACTTGCGATTCCAGCGTTCCACCGGTCAACTCGAAAATACGGCGCGTGTGGGCCTAGTTCGGCGGGATATCGCCCGTATAAAGACTATTTTGAATGAAAAGGCTGGGGAAAAGCCTCCAGAGGAGTTTAATTGATGCCGAAGCGAATAATGCAAGGTGTTGTGGTTAGTGACAAGATGGAAAAAACGATTGT
This sequence comes from Rhodospirillales bacterium, assembly GCA_028345065.1. GTDB lineage: Bacteria > Pseudomonadota > Alphaproteobacteria > Rhodospirillales > UBA2165. The sequence continues at coordinate 45,032 of JAOMCN010000013.1, read as the reverse complement.
CGTCAATGTGGAGCGGAAATTTCCTCATCCTCTTTATAAAAAGTTTATTAAACGATCTAAGCGTTATCATGTTCATGACGAGGACAATCAATTTAAAATGGGTGATATTGTTAAAATTCAAGAATGTCGTCCATTGTCAAAATCTAAAAGATGGGAAGTCATTTCAGTTAGTAGCTAGGATTGTAGGAAAATAGAATTGGGTTCAAATAAGGTAAAAATGTAATGATTCAGATGCAAACCAACCTAGAGGTTGCCGATAATTCAGGCGCGCGACGGGTGCAGTGCATTAAAGTTTTGGGAGGTTCTAAACGCAGATTTGCATCTGTTGGGGATGTAATAGTGGTGTCTGTTAAAGAAGCCATTCCTAGGGGGCGAGTAAAAAAGGGTGAAATGCATCGAGCGGTAGTGGTGCGCACGGCAAAGGAGATTCGCCGGTCAGATGGAAGTGCCATTCGATTCGATACTAACGCTGCAGTTCTAATTGATCCGCAAAATGAACTGATAGGTACCCGTATCTTTGGACCGGTGACGCGTGAACTGAGGTCAAAAAATTATATGAAAATAATTTCTCTTGCGCCTGAGGTGCTGTGATGGTTGCCAAATTTAAAAAAGGCGATCGTGTTGCGGTGCTGAGTGGTAAGGACAAAGGTAAAACTGGAGAAGTGTTAAAAGTTGTACCTTCGAAAAACCGGGCAGTGGTTCAGGGAATTAATTTGTATAAACGCCATACTCCTCCATCTCAGGCGGGGCCAGGCGGTATAGTAGAGAAGGAAGCTTCAATCCACTTATCCAACTTGTCCCACCTTGACCCCAGCGATGATAAACCTGCACGCATCGGTATGAAGGTATTAGACGGTGGGAGGCATGTACGCTATGCGAAGCGGTCCGGTGAAATAATTGACTTATAGGGTTCTTTAATATGACGCGTTTAAGGGATTATTTTCAATCAGAAATTCGGCCTAAGCTGATGGAGAAAATGAGGTATTCTAATGGTATGGAAATACCTAGGCTCGATAAAATTGTTCTCAACATGGGTGTTGGGGAAGCCTCTCAGGACCGTAAGATAATTGACGCGGCAGCGGCAGAAATGGCGTTAATATCTGGTCAAAAGCCTGTTATTACAGTGGCTCGAAAGTCAATTGCTACATTTAAGTTGCGTGATGGCATGACCGTTGGATGCAAGGTAACGTTACGTGGTGATAGGATGTATGAATTTTTGGACCGATTGATTAATGTAGCGTTACCGAGGGTTCGCGATTTTAGGGGTATTTCGTCTAAGAGTTTTGATGGACGTGGTAACTTTGCACTTGGCATAAAAGAGCAGATTATATTTCCGGAGATTAACTATGACCGAGTAGACCAAATTCGTGGCATGGATGTTGTTATTTGTACAACAGCGAATACAGATGTAGAGGCTCGCGAGCTTCTAAAAGAATTCAATATGCCCTTCAATAATTAGAACTAAAGATGGAGTAAAAAGATGGCCAAAACGAGTGTCATCGAACGAAACAAGAAAAGACAAAGAATGGTTGCTAGATATGCAACTAAAAGGGCGGCGTTGAAAGCGAAAGCTAAAGACGAATCGTTGTCGCCCGAAGACCGTTTTAATGCTTGGATTAAACTTGCGGAATTACCAAGAAATTCTTCGGCTACTCGTGTCCGACTCAGGTGCCAAATTTCTGGACGGGGAAGGGGTAATTATCGAAAATTCCGCCTATCAAGAATTGCTATGCGTGAATTAGCCTCCCAAGGTCAAATACCTGGGATGGTGAAGTCGAGCTGGTAAAGGAGGATTTTGCCAATGTCGATGAGCGATCCAGTTGCTGATTTATTGACCCGCATTCGTAACGGCCAAAGGGCCAAGAAAGATTCGGTGGTTGCACCCGGGTCAAGAATTCGAGAAAATGTTCTCGGTGTTTTGGTTCGTGAGGGGTATATACGCGGATTTGAGCGTTATAATATTCGGACCGGTATAGATGAAATTAAGATAGAACTCAAATATTATGAGGGTGAGCCGGTAATTCGAGAAATTAATCGGATATCTCGACCTGGATGCCGGGTATATTCTAAAATAAGAGATTTACCTAGAGTCTATAACGGCTTAGGTATCTCCATCTTGTCTACACCCAGAGGGGTTATGTCTGATTCTGAGGCGCGGGAAGCTAATGTAGGTGGAGAAGTGCTTTGTCAGGTCTTTTGAAGAAATGAAGGGTCTAAAATAAAATGTCTCGTGTGGGTTTAAATCCTGTGAACATTCCAGATGGTGTTAGCTTGGCGCTGTCTGGTAATGAACTTACGGCAAAAGGAAAGCTGGGCGAGTTAAGCCTCAAGTTTGTGGATGAAATAGAACCTTCTATTGTGGGTGATCAATTGGTAGTGAAGATAGTTAACGACACTTTGAATTCACGTAAGCTCTGGGGTACATTTCGTAGCCTCGCGGGAAACTTAGTTAAAGGAGTTCATGAGGGGTTTACACGTGTGCTCGATATCAATGGTGTTGGTTACCGTGCAGCTATTCAGGGGCAATCTCTAGTTTTACAACTTGGTTATAGTCACGAAGTCAATTTTTCGATCCCAACGGGCGTTATGATTGATTGTCCTACTCAGACCGAAATTAGGATTACAGGTCCAGACAAGCAACTGGTGGGAAGTGTTGCGGCTAAAATCAGATCGTTTAGACCTCCAGAAAAATTTAAGGGAAAAGGTATAAAATATCGCGAAGAATTCATTGCGCGTAAAGAAGGAAAGAAAAAATAACGATGAAGTCAAATCAGCTTCTCTCCAGTAGACGTCGTAATCGAGTTAGAGCTGGGATTAGTAAACGGGCAAAAGGCCGGTTTCGCTTGTCAGTTTTTCGGTCTGGACGACACATTTATGCGCAGGTGATAGATGATTCAGAAGGTAGGACCCTTGCCGCCGCGTCAAGCCTTGATAAAGATATGAGGTCTAAGGGAACCATTAATCCGGGAATGGATGTTGCCGGAGTAGTTGGCAAGTTAATTGCGGCACGCGCGAAGGATGCTGGAATCAACAAGGTAGTCTTCGATCGCGGTGCCTATCTTTATCATGGTAGGGTTAGAGCACTAGCCGATGCAGCACGTGAAGCTGGATTGTCTTTTTAGGAGTTAGAGAGAATGACACAGGAACCAAGGGGACGATCTCGAACTGATCGAGGGTCTCGGGAAGAAAAAGAGCTGACTGATAAACTGGTTAGCATAAATCGTGTTGCCAAAGTTGTAAAAGGTGGGCGTCGTTTTGGCTTTGCTTCTTTGGTAGTTGTGGGGGATGGTCGTGGTCGAGTTGGTTGGGGTAGCGGTAAAGCACGAGAAGTACCAGAAGCTATACGCAAAGCAACCGAGTCAGCCTCTCGAAATCTTATTCGTGTCCCGCTCCGTGAAGGTCGTACAATGCATCACGATGTTACGGGCCGATATGGAGCTGGTCGGGTCGTAGTCCGTGCAGCACCGCCGGGAACGGGCATAATTGCAGGTGGTCCAATGAGAGCGGTGTTTGAAACCCTTGGGGTTCAGGATGTAGTTGCAAAATCGACAGGTAGTCAAAATCCTCATAACATGGTTAAAGCGACGATTGATGCTCTCCAAAAACTCGCATCACCGCGGGCTATTGCGGCGAAGCGCGGGAAAAAAGTCAGTGACATTGTAGGTCGGCGAAAAATTGCTGCGGGCAAGGAGTGAGAGCCGTGGCAGAAAAGAGTAAATTTGTGATGGTGACTCAAATAAAGAGCCCCATTGGGCGCAGAAAGGATCAACGTTCTACCCTCGTGGGATTGGGTTTAAATAAATTACACCGTACTAGGTCCCTAGAGGATACGCCGGCAGTTCGTGGTATGATTACTAAGGTGCGGCATTTACTGCGGATTGAGTAGAGGACGTAGTCGTATCAATTATCATGGCTAGATAGGAAATCATTATTATGAGGCTTAACGAATTACGCGACAATGATGGCGCTCGGAAAGCGCGTATTCGAGTTGGACGCGGAAAAGGATCAGGAAAAGGTAAAACTGGAGGAAGAGGCCTGAATGGTCAAAAGTCACGAAGTGGCGTATCTTTGGTTGGTTTTGAGGGGGGGCAGATGCCTCTCTATAGAAGACTTCCCAAAAGAGGTTTTACCAATACATCCAAAATTGAATTTCATATTGTCAACATAGGCCTCCTGCAGACCGCAATTGAACAAAATAAGATCGATATTGCCAAGGTTATCGATGCTCAGGCAATGAAGGATGCTGGTTTGATCTCGGGAAATCGAAATGGCGTCCGTCTATTAGGAATGGGAAAGTTATCGACCAAATTGAACGTTGAAGTGGCAGGTGCTTCAAAAACAGCAATTTTGGCGGTCGAGAAATTGGGGGGTAAAGTAGTATTGCCAAAGCCGACAAAAGTTTTACTTGGAGCTCGTGAACAATCGGCCAAGTTACATGCCAAAAGAGCTAGTCTCAAAGGCGAAAGTGCTGATGCGAGCGCAATTACCAACGTGGAAAATGACTCAAATAGTGCTAACGATTAGTGAATTTGATGACTAGTTTTACACCTTAATATTAATGTACCGTAATATTAATATGACAAAGGTGTGAGGAATTAATAATGGCATCAGCTGCCGAGCAATTAGCTGCTAATCTTAATTTTGGCGCTTTCTCCAAAGCGACCGAATTGAAGAAGCGCCTTTGGTTTACCCTTGGCGCATTAATCGTTTACAGATTGGGTACTTATATTCCACTTCCGGGCATTGACCCGGTTATTTTGCAAGATATTTTCCGTCAGCAAGCGGGTGGAATATTAGGCATGTTTAATATGTTTGCTGGAGGTGCATTGGGGCGAATGACCATATTTGCCTTGAATATTATGCCGTATATATCAGCCGCAATTATAATGCAGTTGATGACGTCAATTTCACCCACACTGGGGCAACTTAAAAAAGAAGGTGAACAAGGACGCAAGAAGATTAATCAGTACACGCGTTATGGTACTGTCTTGATTGCTGCAGCCCAAGCTTATGGAATTTCAGCTGGTATCGAAGGCATGACTGGTAGTCAAGGTTCGGCAGTGATGGATCCGGGTGCCTTTTTCCGGTTTACAACCGTTGTAACACTGGTCGGCGGAACGGTGTTCTTGATGTGGCTTGGTGAACAGGTGACCGCTCGAGGTGTCGGAAATGGTATATCGTTAATTATTTTTGCAGGCATTGTTGCGGAATTACCTAGTGCGCTGGCAGCAACCCTAGAATTGGGTCGAACCGGTGCCATGTCCTCTGCTTTGATCGCACTTTTACTTGTCGGGGCAGTGGCAACGATTTACGGCATTGTGTTTGTTGAAAGGGCTCAACGTAGGGTCCTTGTTCAATATCCAAAGCGACAACAAGGCAACAAAATGTATGGCGGAGAGAGCTCTCATTTACCCCTAAAGATTAATACCTCCGGGGTTATTCCACTGATATTTGCTAGTTCTCTACTTTTGATGCCAATTACAGTAATCCAATTTTCTGCAGGTCAGGGACCAGATTTTCTCACCACCATAACGACATTCCTGGGTAGAGGACAACCAGGTTATTTGTTAATATTTGGTGCGTTGATAGCATTCTTTGCGTTTTTTTATACAGCTGTGGTGTTTAATCCGGAAGAGACGGCTGACAATCTGAAAAAGAATGGTGGGTTTATTCCTGGTATCCGTCCCGGTAAAAATACAGCTGATCATTTAGACTATATTCTCACGCGCCTTACGGTGGTTGGAGCAATCTATCTAGTGGCAGTAGCAATATTGCCGGAGATATTAATTTCCAAACTATCAGTGCCATTTTTCTTTGGCGGAACCAGCCTTTTGATAGTTGTTTCTGTAACACTTGATACCGTTGCACAAGTGCAATCACATCTTTTAGCGCATCAATATGAGGGTTTGATAAAAAAATCGAGGTTGCGAGGGCGGCGCGGATGATCCTCATTTTATTGGGGGCTCCAGGCGCTGGAAAAGGTACTCAGGCTGAACGCCTTGTCACTACGTACGGCTTGGTACAATTATCAACGGGTGAAATGTTGCGTTCTGAGGTCAAAACCGGAAGTGAACTTGGACAGAAAGCCAAAGAAATTATGGAGTCCGGTGAGCTTGTGCCGGATAACCTGATTATTAAAATGATTTCTGTTCGTATCAGTCAAGAAAGTGATGCAGAGGGCATTATACTTGATGGTTTTCCGCGCACTACTGAACAGGCTAAAGCACTTGATATTATGCTAAAAGAAAAAGATCTAAGAATTAACCATGTTATCCAATTGGAAGTGAACGAAGAAGAGATTGTTGAACGCTTATCGGGCAGATTTTCCTGTACCGATTGCGGAATGGGATACCATAAAAAATTTGCTGCGCCGGCTAATGAAGGCATATGTGATAAGTGTAAATCTACAAGTTTCACGAGACGTTCTGATGATAGTCCTAAAACCCTGAGAAATCGTTTGTCTGCGTATAAAGAACAAACTGCACTTATATTACCATATTATTCCACAAAAGGTTGTCTAAAGAGTATAAATGGCATGGCTGAAATGGATATGGTATTTGATGAAATCAAGAAGGTAATAGACGGAGACTAATACGTTATAGCTTGTTGACTTAAGGCGCGTTACGCCTATAATCCCGCGTCCTTTGGCACCCTGAAAAAATAACAGTAAATTGATATCTAAGGAGAATGGGCTTTGGCACGTATCGCTGGCGTAAATATTCCAACTCAAAAACGGGTGGTGATAGCGTTAACCTATATATATGGAATCGGACGTACCGCAGCAAAGGAAATTTGTAAAAAGGTAAGTATACCTGAAGAAAGGCGGGTGAATGATTTGACGGATGAGGAGGTTGCAAATATCCGAAATGCCGTTGATGGAGATTATCAGGTTGAAGGTGACCTTCGTCGGGAAGTATCGATGAATATCAAACGCCTGATGGACCTAGGTTGCTATCGTGGCCTACGTCACCGACGTGGATTACCGGTTCGCGGGCAACGTACTCATACAAATGCGAGAACTCGGAAGGGGCCTGCTAAGGCAATTGCTGGCAAAAAAAATGTGATTAAATAAAGTCTGGGTCAAATTCATTAATCTTACAAACCTGGTGTAAATCATTCGACTATTTTTGAAATAGAAATGATATTCTTGAAGGCTGATAAATGGCTAACTCTACTGTAGCAACGACACGCACACGACGCCGAGAAAAAAAGAATATTTCTTCTGGCGTGGCGCATGTAAACGCGACGTTTAATAATACATTGGTGACGATCACCGATGCTCAAGGCAATGCAATTGCTTGGTCCTCGGCTGGAAGTCAGGGATTTCGTGGGTCGCGGAAATCAACGCCATATGCAGCGCAGGTTGCTGCTGAGGATGCTGGGCGAAAAGCACAGGAACACGGTATGACGAATCTTGAGATAGAAGTAAAAGGACCTGGTTCAGGGCGGGAGTCTGCCTTAAGGGCTTTGCAGGCTGTGGGATTTATAATTACATCTATTCGTGATGTAACGCCGATACCCCACAATGGGTGCCGGCCTCGAAAACGCCGTCGCGTTTAAATAATTGTTTAAGTTATCTTATTGGACGCACTAAGCTCGAACTTTGTGCATTATTTTAACATTAAAGAGTGAGGAACTCTAGTGATCAAGAAAAATTGGCAGGAGTTGATTAAACCTAGCAAAGTAGATGTCCTTCAAGGTGGCGTATCCGAGCGTCGTGCTACCATTGTTGCTGAACCTTTAGAAAGAGGTTTTGGTCTGACCCTTGGAAATGCCCTCAGGAGGGTATTATTATCATCTCTTCAAGGCTCTGCGGTCACGGCAATTCAGATTGATGGTGTACTCCATGAGTTTTCATCCATTCAGGGTGTTCATGAGGATGTCACGGATATTGTATTAAACATAAAATCTATGGGCATTCGAATGCATAGTGAGGGGCAAAAACGTGTTTTGCTACAAGCTTCTGGTCCAGGTGAAATAACGGCCGGCATGATTGATACAGGACATGGTATAGAAATCATGGATCCCGACTTAGTCATTTGCACACTAGATGACAACGCATCAATACGAATGGAATTGACCGTTGAAACTGGAAAGGGTTATGTGCCGGCAGGTCAAAATAATCCGAACGAGAGTCCCATCGGCCTAATTCCCATTGATGCTGTATTCTCCCCAGTTCGTAAAGTCGCTTATAAAGTGGACAACGCGCGGGTTGGACAAGTGACTGATTATGATAAGCTTTCTATAGATGTCACTACCGACGGAACTATTACGCCAGAAGATACAATTGCTTTTGCAGCACGTATATTGCAAGATCAGTTTCAGCTTTTTATAAATTTTGATGAACCTCAAATAGCCGCCCCAGAAGAAAATGTCGACGAGTTGCCGTTCAATAAGCATTTGCTTCGGAAAGTTGACGAATTGGAGTTATCAGTTCGATCTGCAAATTGTTTAAAGAATGATAATATTATCTATATTGGTGATTTGGTTCTGAAAAGCGAATCGGATATGCTCCGTACACCAAATTTTGGAAGGAAATCATTGAACGAAATTAAAGAAGTACTCTCTCAAATGGGCTTGCATCTTGGAATGGAGATTTCAAATTGGCCACCTGAGAACATCGAGGATTTAGCTAAGCGCCTTGAAGAAGTCTTTTAAATAAGTGAAAACTAAGGCATAGAGGTTCAAGACATGCGTCACAAAATGAGTGGTCGAAAGTTAAATCGAACCTCGTCACATCGTAAAGCAATGTTTGCTAACATGACGGCTTCTCTTCTCCGACACGAACAAATAAAGACGACCAAACCTAAAGCTAAGGAATTGAGGAGTTTCACTGACAAAATGATTACTTTGGGGAAAATGGGCGGTTTACACGCCCGTAGGCAGGCTATGTCTTTTCTTCAGGATATTGAAGTAGTCAGTAAAGTTTTTGATGCGCTGGCAGAACGATATCGTGATCGTCAGGGCGGTTATACACGTGTCTTGGCGGCAGGGCATAGGTATGGCGATTCATCACCCATGGCAGTAATTGAGTTAGTTGATCGGGACCCGGATGCAAAAGGAATGGAGGATAAGGCGCGAAGGCAGGCAGAATTAGAGGCTGAAGAGGAAGAGAATATTCCTGAATGAGTGTAATTAAAGTTTAATCAAAATTCTTAATTAGGGGTGGCTTCATGGCTACCCCTTTTTGCTATGTGGTACAATAACTAAGATATGAAAATTTACCTAAATTATAGTGTTTCAATGGTTATCTCCGCCGTTTTTATTCTTTTTATTTTGGTAAAACCCGCCGCATCTGATGATAAACTTTCCCCGACTAGTGGTTCCCAAATTCAACTATCATTCGCTCCTTTGGTTAAGAGGGCCTCTCCGACAGTGGTCAACATCTCTACAAATAGAATGGTTAATACCCGCAATTTCTCACCCTTGTTCGATGATCCATTCTTTAGACAGTTTTTCGGGAACAGATCTCAATTGGGATCGCGCCGGCAAAAAAGAGTTCAAAATTCACTCGGCTCTGGTGTGATTGTGAGGTCAGATGGGACTATCATTACCAACCATCATGTGGTTGCTGGTGCTGATGAAATCAAGGTGGTTCTCGCAGATCGTAGGGAATTTGATGCTAGGGTCGTGGGTAGCGATAAACGTACGGATTTGGCTATTCTCAAAATTGAACCTGGTGCGCTGAAGTTGCCATTTTTACCGTTTCGTGATTCAGATGACCTAGAAGTGGGGGATATCGTCTTAGCAATTGGAAATCCTTTTGGTCTAGGACAAACGGTAACTAGTGGAATTATATCGGCCTTGGCTAGGACCCAAGTGGGTATAAATAATTTAAATTTTTTCATTCAAACAGACGCTTCAATCAATCCTGGAAATTCAGGAGGAGCTCTAATCACTATGGACGGACGACTGGTTGGCATAAATTCGGCAATTTATTCCAATAAGGGGGGTGGGTCTGTCGGTATTGGTTTTGCCATACCCTCCAATATGGTTCGATCTGTTTTGGCTGGGATGACGTCAAAAGGACGTATAGTACGTCCGTGGGCTGGAGTTGAAGGACAGGCGGTAAACGCTGAGATTGCGGCGAGTATTGGTTTGAAACGTCCAACCGGTGTCTTGGTAATAAAAATTTTTCCTAAAGGGCCCGCTGATAAAGCGGGAATTCAAATAGGAGATATTATTATTGAATTGAATGGCCGTGAGATAAATGACCTAGAGGCGTTAAAATTTCGAATAGCCACACAGTCGATTGGTGAAAGGGTTCCGGTAAAATTAATTCGTCGGGGAAGTACTCGCCAAGTTGTACTACAAATTAAAGCACCACCATATATTCCTATACCAAACCGGACCCAGTTAAGGGGACTTCATCCATTGCAAGGGGCAACCGTGGCCAACTTATCGCCAGCTTTACTGGATGAACTCGGAATTACATCTCAACAAACGGGCGTTATTATTCTTGAGAGCCAACGAGGTAAAGTTGCAAATCGATTAGGGTTTAAGGTTGGAGATATTGTTCTAAAATTAAATGGCAATGAAATAGATAAAGTCTCCACGTTGAAGAAACTTGTTGCTCATACCAAGGATAGTTGGAAGGTTTTAATCAAACGGGGGGATGACATTTTGTCGTTGTTGATCCCTGGATGACTACGTTATTTCAATCTCTAGCTCCAAGACCATTAGCTGATCGCCTCAGACCCCGTTCTCTTGATGAAGTCGTAGGGCAAGAACAATTGATAGCTAGCGGTGCTCCGCTTCGTCGAATGGTGGAGGAAAATCGCCTATCTTCGATTATATTTTGGGGACCGCCCGGTACTGGTAAAACTTCAATCGCAAGATTGTTGGCCGAAAACACTGACATGCATTTTGAGTCGATTTCGGCCGTATTTTCGGGAGTTTCAGATCTTAGAAGATTGTTTGATGATGCGAGAAAACGGCGTGATGTTGGTAAAGGAACCCTCCTATTTGTTGATGAAATCCATCGTTTTAATCGCGCGCAACAGGATGGGTTTTTACCCTATGTCGAAGATGGAACGGTTATCTTAGTTGGTGCCACTACCGAGAACCCTTCTTTTGAGTTGAATAGTGCGCTTCTCTCTCGATGTCAGGTGCTCGTGTTAAAAAGACTGAATGAGTCTGCATTAGAAGATTTACTTATTCGTGCAGAAAGAGAAGCGGGGCGAGAAATCCCTGTCACGATTGATGCTAGAAAGGCCTTGAAAAACGTTGCTGATGGAGATGGCCGTTACCTTCTTACTATGGTCGATGAATTATTTCATATTGGAGATAAAAATAAATTAGATATAGAAAAAATGTCAGATGCGCTCCAAAGACGGATGCCTCTCTACGATAAATCTCAAGACGCTCATTATAATTTGATCAGTGCACTCCATAAAAGCCTACGTGGGTCGGATGTCAATGCCGCACTTTATTGGCTAGCACGTATGCTAGCTGTTGGGGAGGATCCAAACTATATTCTGAGGCGTTTGGTTAGGTTTGCGACTGAGGATATAGGCTTGGCGGATCCAGTTGCGCTATCTCAAGCGGTTTCTGCATGGCAGGCCTTTGAGCGCGTGGGGTCACCAGAAGGAAACTTGGCTATCGCGCAGTGTACTATATATTTGGCAACTGCACCAAAGTCCAATAGGGTTTATAAGGCTTTTGAGCACGCTAGTGGTACCGCAAAAGAATCTGGGTCACTCCTTCCTCCCAAACATATCCTCAACGCACCTACGTTAATGATGAAAGGGTTAGGTTATGGCGATGGCTATGTTTATGATCACGGGGTAGATGATGCTTTCTCGGGACAAAATTATTTTCCGGATGAAATGTCTAGGTGTCAGTTTTATGAACCGTCTGAACGGGGGTTTGAAAAGGAAATTAAGAAACGACTAGATTATTGGTTAAAGTTAAGGGAACGATCTACTCCTGAAATTCCCTAGCAGCGTAAAGTTGATTAGGTTGCCGATTAAACTGAGTCATCAAAGAATTTTAATATAAAACATTGAGGAACTTATGAATTTGGTTCTATTTATTGCGGCTGGTGGTGCCATTGGCGCTGTAGGGCGTTACGCTGTTATGATGGTTGTTTCTCATCTACTGGGGGCAGGTTATCCCTATGGCACTCTAATAGTGAATTTAATAGGTTCGTTTGTTTTAGGTGGGTTAGTGGAAAGCCTGAAACATTTTTCGGCTATAAGCAACGAATTGCATGTTTTTCTAATTGTCGGAGTTTTAGGTAGCTTTACCACATTTTCTACTTTCTCTATGGATGTAGTAGTGCTTATGCAAAGGAACGAAATGATTGCCGCAGGCCTTTATATACTTGGATCTATCGCTGTTTCAATAGGAGGACTTTTTCTTGCGATGGTTTTGTTCAGACAATTATTTCAATGAGTTCTGTCGAAATAATCCCGGTCACTGAGGATGAAATTGGAATGCGCGTGGATCGTTGGTTTAAACAACACTATCCAGAGTTAAAACACGGTCGTTTAGAAAAATTACTTCGTACGGGACAGATTCGGATAAATAGAAGTCGAGTGAAGGCTAATGCCAGGCTTTGTGAAGGCCAGAAAATAAGAGTTCCACCTATTGTACAGAGGAACATAAAGTCAACTGAGGCAAACTTATCATCTAACATCACAAAAAATGATATCCAAGGTTTGAAAGAGAGCATTATCCATATGGATAATGACATTCTGGCAATCAACAAGCCGGCTGGACTTGCGGTCCAGGGCGGCAGCAAGATAGTAAACAATTTAGATAGCATGCTTGATTTTCTGACATTTGATGCTGATGAGCGGCCTCGTCTTGTGCATCGCCTAGATAAGGATACTTCAGGTGTTTTGATTCTAGCTCGGCAACGTAAATCAGCTGCCGTCCTAAGCGATGCTTTTCGTACACGTAAAGCCCGCAAGGTATATTGGGCGATAGTGTTAGGAGTGCCTCGACCAACTGTTGGGCTTATGGAATTTCCACTAGTAAAGAAACGGGGATTGGGCGGGGATAAGGTGGTTGTCGATGGGGAAGGAAAGACGGCAATTACCAGGTATCGTGTTATTGATAACGCTGCACGTAAAGCTGCTTGGTTGTCTCTCGAACCTCTCACAGGAAGAACACATCAATTGAGGGTCCACTGCAATGAACTGGGCACGCCCATTTTAGGGGATAGAAAGTACGGCCACAGTTCTGAATTCTTTAATAATATTCCAAAGAATAAGAGACGACTTCAATTGCATGCAAAAGGAATCCGCATACCTAACCCTAGCGGTGGCATTCTAGAGATATTGGCGCCCTTACCTAAACACATGCTCGAGATATGGCAGATGTTCGGATTTAATGAACACCAGAAGGGTGATTTGTTTTTAGGGGATGGCGGCATTTGAGGAATTACTGTTGCCGCGTATAAACCCGTTTGCCTTTCCTAATGGCTAATCCCAATTGTTCAAATTTGTAACAATATGGTGCCAGAACTAGAATCTCGCTTGGAAATGGTTCAAAAAATAACTCTGTAAATCTTTATTTCTGTCGTGACAGCATAGTGATTTAATAATGGCCGAAAAAAAATTACCCAAAAGGTTATACAAAGATGTCTCTGTGATTTCTATCGACGAGGGTTACGGCATTGCCCTCGACGGAAATGTTCTTAAAACGCCAGCAGTGACGGTGTTATTTACTGAATGTTTGCCATTAATTGAGGCAGTTGCGATGGAATGGGAAGGACAAAAAATAGAAATTGACATCCAAACCCTGCCGTTGTTTCGGTTATTAGTCGCCTCGATTGACGAGGTAGGACCCAAGCGTGAGGAAGTAAACAGGAAAATCTTGCAGTTTGGTGCAACGGACCTACTTTGCTACCGGGTCCAAGAACCCCCAGAACTAATAAATCGTCAAGAAAAGACATGGCAACCAATAATTAATTGGGCAAAAGAAGAGTTGAACGTCTCTTTTCGGGTTACAGATGGTATCTCACCAATTACACAATCTCAGGAAACATTATGTGCGATGGAAGATATATTAGCTACGTTGACTGATTTAGAAATGACGGCTGTTTCTTCTGTTGTAACAGCAACAGGTTCTTTGATAGTTGGATTGGCCTTAAAGGCAGATGTAATTTCCCCTGACACGGCTTCTGATATCAGTATTCTTGAAGAGGTTTACCAAATGGAAAGGTGGGGAAAATTTAAAAACGTGTCTGACCGACATGATCAGATACGCAAAGAAACTTGCCTAGCTTACCGGTTATTGAGAATCCTCCAATAAAATAGTATTTGATAAATTCTTTCTGGATCGAAATAGTATAGTCATTTACAAATATCTGAACCTAAACTCGTGATATTAATGCATAATGTATGACATCATTCGACAACTCGAAGAGCGCCGCGCACGAGCACGTGCGGGCGGGGGAAAAGCGCGTGTCAAAGCCCAACACGATAGAGGTAAATTGACCGCTCGTGAAAGACTGGATTTGTTGCTTGATCCCGATTCCTTTGAGGAATGGGACATGTTTGTCGAACATCGATCTACAGAATTTAATATGGATAAAAACTTTGTTCCGGGAGATGGAGTAGTTGTTGGTCACGGCAATATTAATGGACGCCTAATATTTGTATACAGCCAGGATTTTACAGTCTTTGGAGGATCTTTATCGGAAACCCATGCTGAGAAGATTTGTAAAATTATGGATCAGGCGATTAAAGTCGGTGCTCCCATAATTGGCCTTAATGATTCAGGGGGAGCGCGGATACAAGAGGGTGTTTCATCATTAGCTGGTTACGGAGAGGTTTTTCAGAGAAACGTTATGGCGTCAGGGGTTGTGCCCCAAATTTCGGTTGTCATGGGGCCTTGCGCAGGTGGCGCTGTCTATTCACCCGCTACCACAGACTACGTATTTATGGTCAAGGATACGTCTTATATGTTTGTAACCGGACCTGATGTCGTTAAGGCTGTTACTCACGAAGAAGTTACTCAGGAGGAGTTAGGTGGCGCTATTACCCATTCAACAAAATCTGGCGTAGCTGACATGGCTTTTGAGACGGACGTTGACGCCTTAGAACAGTTGCGAGTTTTTGTCGATTTTATTCCTTCCAATAATTTAGAGCGGTCACCTGAGATCCCAACAAATGATCAGGCAAACCGACAAGAGCCCTCACTAGATACTTTAATCCCGGAAGACCAGAATGAATCTTACGATGTAATGGAACTTATTTCTAAAGTTGTCGATGAAAATTATTTTTTTGAACTTCAGCCTGATTATGCAAAAAATATTATAATCGGTTATGGCCGAATGGACGGAGAAACCGTTGGTATAGTAGCGAATCAACCGACAGTACTGGCAGGATGCCTAGATATCAACGCCTCTGTCAAAGCAGCTCGATTTATCCGGTTTTGCGATTGTTTCAATATTCCTATAATTATGTTAGTCGACGTACCTGGATTTCTTCCTGGCACTCAGCAGGAGAATGGTGGTCTTATCCGACATGGAGCTAAGCTTCTTTTCGCCTTTGCTGAAGCTACAGTTCCCAAAATTACTATTATTACACGTAAGGCCTACGGTGGTGCCTATATCGTTATGGGATCTAAACATCTTCGCGGAGATGTCAATTATGCTTGGCCTAGCGCAGAAATTGCTGTGATGGGGGCTAAAGGTGCAGTGGAGATTATATTCCGAGAGGACTTGATTGACGAAGAAAAGATTAAGGAGCGTGAGTTAGAATATCAACAACGTTTTTCAAATCCTTTTCATGTTGGTACACGTGGCTATATAGACGATGTAATAATGCCCCATAATACTCGGTGGCGTATTATTCGGTCTCTTAGAATGTTGAAGAATAAGAAACAGGAGTTGCCTTGGAAGAAACATGGCAATATCCCTCTCTGACCGTTTTTTTGTAAATGAATAGTACGGATAATTTGAACATGAGACTATTGGGTAAAAATTCTTTTCGTACTTCCGAGGACATTGAGGGTTATCACGTACATCTGTACTACGATGGCCGGACGAAGCAATATGCTGGCTATCTTAGGAGGGAGATGGAACGGCGTTTCAATGGTTCTATTGACGTAGGTCGATGGCGTGACATGGCTCCCCAGGGACCACACCCAACATCACATTTCCAAGTTTCTTTTCCGACCAACATGTTCAACCAACTCGTGCCTTTCTTAGCCTTGAACCGGGGGGATCTTCATATACTGTTGCACCCCAATACAGGGAATGGATACGAGGATCACACAACAAACGTGATGTGGATTGGACCGAGTATTCCCCTAGACCAGAATTGGCTTAGTCAAAATCAAAACGTGTAATTAGTTTGTCAATCTTTGTCACAAATTTACTAATTTGAAGTTTGTTTAGACAATTTGTTACAAAAAATTATAATGTTGGAAAGCCATTACGGGTACTTTTCCTTTTTGGGTAACCGGTTACTAAATATTCGATGACTATTTTGTTTTGGAAGGGTTTAGTAGTCTGAGTTAGACTGGTTCCAGTAAAGGGCTTTAGCGAAATGTGGGTGACAATAAAATTCTTATTCTGAATTTAGGAACAATTGGAATAATGATTTAAACGTATTTTACCAGGGAGATATTTATGAAAAAAGTAAGTACTGGGGTATTAAGTCTGGGTTTAGTTCTCAGTCTTTGTTTTGGTTTTTCTTTGTTTACATTCAATTCTGCTATTGCATGGGAGCCTAAAAAACCAGTCGAATTCATCGTGATGGCCGGTAAAGGTGGTGGTGCAGATAAGGCAGTACGTTTTATACAAAGCATCATTGCAAAGAACAAAATGTCTTCAAAACCATACACGCCAATTAATAAGCCGGGCGGTTCAGGCGCGGAGGCTTTAGTTTATGTCAAGAATGCTAAGGATCCCGATCACACCATCATGTTTACTTTAAATAGCTTCTACACCACGCCTTTGCGCCAGCCTGGGCTTGGTGTTGATATTTCCAAATTTACCCCAGTCGGTCGTATGGCAGAAGACACCTTCCTTCTGTGGGTAAATAAAGATTCGGGTATTAAGAATGTTGATGAATTTGTCAAAGCCGCGAAAGCTGCCGGTAATAAATGGATCATGGCAGGGACTGGAAAAAATTCTGAGGACAACATTCTGACAGACTTTTTGAATAAGGCCTATGGTCTTAATATGAAGTACGTTCCTTACAAGGGTGGAGGGCGTGTTGCCAAAGAACTCGCGGGTAATAATGCCAACTCGACGGTTAACAATCCGTCCGAACAGCTTGGTTTCTATCAGGCTGGTAAGACTGTACCCCTAGGTGCGTTCACGCCAAAACGACTACCATTGTTCAAAGATGCGCCAACATTTAAAGAGTTGGGTAAAGATTTTGTCTACTTTATGCAGAGAACTGTTGTTGGTGCGCCCGGAATGAGTGCAGGAGCGAAAAGCTATTACCAGGGACTTTTCAAGAAGATTTTTGATTCCAGCGCATGGCAAGGATACATGAAGAAAAAGAGCCTTCAAGGCGGGTTTCTTACCGGTGACGCTCTGATGAGCTACTGGATGAGGGAAAAAGCTGTCCAAAAAGCGATATTACAAAAAATGGGTGCCCTTAAGTAGCAGTAGTGCTTTTATTTGAAGATTAGGTAAGGATAAAAAGGAGGGGGTGCCTTTATGCGCATGGCAGAACTTGTCATGGGGCTTGTTATGGGTATCTTCTCCATTTATCTGATGTGGAAAAGCGCAGAACTGCCGATTGGATGGATTGCTGGAGAGGGGCCAGGCGGTGGTGCCTGGCCATTTTGGTTAGCCGCTGGAATGCTTTGTAGCTGCGTTGCTATCATTTTTCGCTGGGCTAAACACGTTACCCCTGAATCTCAATCAGACAGCCCATTTATGGACCGGAGATCTCTAAAATTATTCCTCTTGAATGCTGTTGCAATTACTGTGTTCATAGGATTGTTTCATATTGTTGGTGCTTACGGGGCAATTCCAATATTTCTGATTTTTTATTTGCGTTTTATGGGGGGGCATTCGTGGGGATTGACTAGTGCATTTGCTTTATCAACACCAGTTATTACATTTCTCTTTTTTGAAATCGCACTCCAAAAGACTCTCCCTAAAGGTTTTACGGAACCATTATTTTTACCAATTTTTGACTTTTTCTATTAATTTTAAACTTCGTAAAATTTTTCATCCGGTATGGAAACTTTAACTCTTCTTATTGATGGCTTTGCCATCGCGTTCGAGCCACTTAATCTGGTTCTGGTTATTGTTGGCTGCGCCCTAGGGTTATTTATTGGGGCTATGCCGGGTTTAGGCTCAGTAAATGGTGTGGCAATCCTATTGCCCATGACTTTTTTGGTTCCTCCTACGGGCGCAGTTATTTTTCTAGCCGCTATTTATTATGGCGCTATGTATGGAGGTGCCATCAGTTCTATTATGTTAGGAATTCCCGGTGCCTCAACGGCAGTTGCTACGACATTCGATGGCCGGCCACTAGCACTTAAGGGTTTGGCTGACAAGGCGCTTGTTGCAGCAGCAACGGCATCATTCGTAGGGGGGACTATTTCGGTTATCTTGTTTACTTTATTTGCGCCACCTCTAGCCGAAGTCGCATTGACCTTTGGAGCTCCTGAGATATTTGCCTTAATGTTGATGGCCTTTGCTACCTTCGTGGGGCTTGGTGGGGATGATATACCAAAGACGTTATTTTCCATCTGTATTGGACTAGTATTTGGTGCGGTTGGTTTAGATATTATTTCGGGTGAACCTCGACTGATTTTTGGGGGTCTTCCGGGTTTTTTTCACGGCATTAATTTTCTGGTATTGGCCATAGGAATCTACGGTATTGCCGAAATGTTGTGGACGATTGAGGTATCTCAGGGCGAGGTAATGATTTCTCAGGCCTCCGTTAGTTTTAAGAGAATTCTGGCTAATTTACGCGAATTAAAACTAACGTTAAAAACGATGGTGATGGGGTCCTTCCTCGGTTATTTCGTTGGAATACTTCCAGCCGCAGGAGCCACTCCTGGAGCGTTGATGGCTTACGGTCTTGCTAAAACCATTTCAAAAGACCGCGAGAGTTTTGGAAAGGGTAATGTGGACGGCGTAGTTGCTCCGGAGGCAGCGAACAATGCTGCTTCAACCGGTGCAATGTTGCCAATGTTAACTTTGGGTATTCCTGGTTCTCCAACGACTGCCATTTTATTGGGCGGTATGGTTATTTGGGGTTTGGAACCCGGTCCGTTGCTATTTGTCGAACACAAGGAGTTTGTTTGGGGTTTGATTGCAAGCCTGTATGCTGCCAACTTATTTTCTCTTCTCATCAATATAGCTTTTATCCCGGCTTTTATCTGGGTCCTGAGACTACCATTTACAATCCTAGCGCCGATAATTTTCATCTTATGTATTGTAGGTGGTTTCGTTCCGACTATGGATATGCACGATGTTTGGTTAATGCTGATATTTGGTGTTGTAGGATATCTGATGCGCAAACTTAATTATCCGATGGCGCCGGCTGTTTTAGCTATCGTTCTGGGCCCCTTGGCCGAACCGGCCCTCAGACAATCACTTTTGATTTCCGGTGGTTCGTTCTCAATCTTCTTTACACGACCGTTTGCGAGTGTGATTTCAGTTCTTGCATTGATTTTATTACTATTGCCAGTAGCAAAACTGTTATATGAAAAATATTTAAAATAATCCCTCAATTTCACCGGCGCTGTTAAGCCGAATACTATTGGCCGCTGGTACTCGAGGGAGACCGGGCATAGTCATAATGGCACCAGTAACAACGACAATAAAGCCGGCTCCTGCAGATAATCTTACTTCACGAATTGCTAATTCATGATTAATGGGTGCACCTTTCAAATCAGGATTGGTAGAAAAGCTGTATTGTGTCTTGGCAACACAGATCGGGAGATGGCCAAAGTCCTCTTGAAGCTCGTCAATTTGTTTCCGTACGCTCGCATCTGTAGACACCGATGATGCCCTATAAATCTTAGTTGCGATCGTTTCAATCTTCTCAATGAGCGGCATTTCGTCTGGGTAGAGACATTTGAATTGGGCTGTATCGCTATCCACCAAGTCCACGACGTGTTTAGCCAGTTCTTCTGTGCCCTCTGATCCATCTGCCCAATGATGTGCAATTATGGCCTTAGCACCAAATCCGTCTGCGGTGGTACGAACGGCGTCAAGTTCAGCATGAGTATCGTTTACGAACTGGTTAATTGCCACCACTACTGGAACGCCAAACAATTTAACATTTTCAATGTGGCGGGCTAGGTTAGCGCAACCTAATTTTACGGCATCAACATTCTCCTCATTCAATGCGTCTTTGCCAACTCCCCCGTGCATTTTCAACGCTCGTACTGTGGCAACAATGACCGCGGCGGAAGGGCTGAGACCTGCTTTTCGGCATTTAATGTCGAAAAATTTTTCCGCACCTAAGTCCGCACCAAATCCAGCTTCGGTTACAACATAGTCGGCCAATTTTAAAGCTGTCTTGGTGGCAATAACAGAATTACATCCGTGGGCTATATTGGCAAATGGGCCACCGTGAATGAATGCAGGATTATTTTCCAAAGTTTGAACAAAATTTGGTGCGAATGCATCTTTTAAAAGTACAGCCATAGGTCCTTCAGCTAGTAGATCCTTTGCACGTATTGCTTCCCGGTTACGCGTGTATCCTACAACAATTTGTCCAATTCTATTCGTAAGATCATTCAGATCTTCAGATAGACAAAAAATTGCCATAACCTCGGAGGCCACGGTGATATCAAAGTGATCTTCCCGAGGAAAACCATTGGCTACGCCCCCTAGAGAATTTGTTATGGTCCGGAGAGCCCGGTCATTCATATCGACCACGCGTCTCCAACTTACCCGCCTGGAATCGAAGCCTAATTCATTACCCCAATAAATATGGTTATCGGTTAGTGCTGCTAGCAAATTATTGGCCACCCCTATGGCGTGAAAATCGCCAGTGAAATGAAGGTTAATATCCTCCATTGGAACGACTTGCGCGTATCCTCCACCAGCGGCGCCTCCTTTCATGCCAAAACATGGGCCGAGAGACGGTTCACGCAAACAAATTGCTGTACGTTTCCCGATCCTATTAAGGCCATCACCTAGGCCGACAGTGGTAGTCGTTTTACCTTCACCGGCTGGGGTTGGTGTTATGGCAGTGATCAGAATTAATTTACCATCAGTTTTGTATTTCAATGAATTAATATAATCGAACGAAATTTTGGCCTTGTGTGGGCCATAATGTAAAAGTTGTTCTGGTGGGATATTTAATTTGGTGCCAACTTCCGTGATTGGCTGCATTTTCGCATCTCGCGCTATTTCTATGTCCGATTTTGCCATTCTTTTAGTTTCCAATCTTAAATTGTGCCCAAATACTTACATTGATTTTCTAAGTATGTATATTCCAATAATTTACAATAATATTTTGTTCATAATCCAAAACTAGCACCTACTGAAAGTCTGTAGTTTGCAACAAATTCATGTGCGGCAATTTTGCCGGCATCATGAGGACGTACACGCTGAATTAGAATTCCACCACCGTCCGCAGCCACGACTATTCCTTCGTTAGATGTATCGATGATCAACCCGGGAGTTCCATCTGCATCGACCATGTTACTATTAAAAAGTTTTAATTCATTCCCTTGAAAGGTAGTCCAGGCGCCTGGCTGAGGGTTAGTGCCCCGAATTAAGTTGTAAACTTCTTGAACTGGCTTCGTCCAATCCACTTTCGCATCATCTTTCCTACACCAGCTTTCGTAGGTAGCCTTTTCATGGTTTTGGTCGATTTTGGGCGGGTTTCCGGTATTTACCAAGTCGACGCCTTCAATCATCGCATCCACACCCATTGGAAAAAGATGATTGAAATAAATGCTACCCAAAGTGTCATCGGGTCCAATTTCGACTTCCTTTTGGATTAGTATGGGACCTTCATCTAGACCGGCATCGGGCCAAAATATAGAGAGACCGGTTTTTTTGGCACCTTTTATTATTGGCCAGTTTATTGAACTAGGCCCTCGGTGGAGGGGTAAAAGAGAGGGATGGTATTGGATAGTGCCATGGGTCGGGGCGTCGAGAACCTCTTGGGAAACAAATAATGTTACATAAGCCATAACGCAAAGGTCTGGCTTGAAGGAATTCATAAGTTCGTGCGCTTCATCAGTTTTCCAAGAAGTCGGTTGATGAACTGTTAGTCTATTTTCGAGGGCACACTCTTTTAGTGGATCAAGAGGACGTCCTTCTTTATCTGGTGCGCAAAAAACCCCGACGACGTTATCGCCTCTCTCAATAAGCTTTTCAAGTACGGCTTTTCCAAAAGCCTGTTGACCATGAATTACTAACCTCATAATGAATTCTCCCAGTGATTTTTGGAGTTTTTTCCGTCAGATTAAAATAAAGAAGTAGAAAAATATCTAGTCGATTGTTTTTGCTGCTGGTTCTCCTAAAGCGCCACTGTTCCATGCAGCATTGACTTCTTCCCTACTTAAACCCAAGACATCTAATAGTATTTCTTCCGTGTGTTCTCCTAAAAGGGGTGATGATTGAACTTTTGCTTCAGAATCTGAGAGTTTCACGGGCATTCCAACGGTCAAATATTTTCCCCGCGTTGGATGATCGACCTCTACGACGGTTCCAGTATTTCTAAGGGCAGGTTCATCAGCAATTTCCTTCATAGATAGGATTGGTCCACATGGTATATCTCGGGCATTTAAAATGTCCATTGCTTCTCGTTTTGTTTTTGTTAGTGTCCATTCTTCAATAATTTTGAAACATTTATCCAGTTTGGGTAATCGTGCAGCCGGTGTTGACCATTCCGGGTCATCGACTAATTCGGGTCGGCCACAGAGTTCCATATAATTAGCCCAACCTGGGGGTTGAATAATCACATAAATGTAATCGTTTGGCCCACCACCTTTGGTCCGGACAGCCCATCCAGGTTGACCTCCACCGGAAGCATTGCCGGCCCTTGGCGTTTCATCAACATCAGTATTTACCGGATACTCAGTCAACGGACCGTGGGCTAAACGCTGTTGATCCCGTAGTTTGACACGAGCTAGATTTAAAACCCCATCTTGCATAGCTGCTTGGACCCTTTGCCCCCGTCCGCTCGTTACTCGTTGAAAAAGTGCCGCAACTATCCCGAAGGCAAGGTTTAGGCCGGTGCCACTATCCCCAATTTGTGCACCTGTGACCAAAGGAGGTCCATCATCAAAACCCGTCGTTGAGGCAGCCCCTCCTGTACACTGAGCCACATTCTCATAAACTTTACAGTCTTCGTAGGGGCCAGGACCAAAGCCTTTAACTGAGGCATAAGTAATCCGAGGATTAAGTTCTTGAATTCGTTCCCAGGGAAATCCCATACGGTCCAACGCTCCGGGCGCAAAATTCTCCACCAGTACATCGCAGGATTTGATTAATCTTATCAATATCTCTTTACCAGTTTCATTTTTTGTATCGAGAGTTATTGAACGTTTATTCGAATTCAGCATGGTAAAATAAAGAGAATCTACGTCCGGAATATCTACGAGTTGACCTCGAGTGATATCACCAATACCCGGTCTTTCGACTTTTATTACGTCGGCACCGAGCCAGGCGAGCAGCTGTGTACAAGTTGGACCTGATTGAACGTGAGTAAAATCAAGAATTTTAATGCCTTCGAGAGCTTTCATCCTTCATTCCTTTTAGACGGGTCTTTGTTGATCCTCGTTATTTATTTTTTTGATACAACGCTCTGCGGATTGAGGTTCCCGATGCGCCCACTCTCGGTTCCAGCTTCCTCATCAATCACCGCATTTACTAAGCTTGGCTTTCCAGAATCCAGGGCTTCAATCACCGCGCGTTTCAATTCATCAGGAGAAGTAGCATTGTATCCACACCCTCCAAACGCTTCCATCATTTTGTCGTAGCGTATATCTTTTGCAAACACAGTTGTTGCCGAATCTGATCCACCCGAAGGGTTTATATCTGTGCCCCGATAGATCCCTCCGTTATTAAAAACAACCACACAAATTGGCAAGCTGTAACGAGCAATGGTCTCAATTTCCATACCTGAAAAACCAAAAGCGCTATCGCCTTCCACCGCTAGAACCGGGCTGCCTGTTTCAACAGCTGCAGCGATTGCCTGTCCCATACCAACACCCATTACCCCCCAGGTGCCAACGTCCAAACGCTTGCGAGGTTTGTGGATATCAATAATGGAGCGCGCAAAATCGAGCGTGTTGGCCCCTTCATTGACAAGTACTGTATCGGGCCGATCCGCAATGATCCTACTCAGGGTCCCCAAAGCTCCATGAAAATCCATGGGCACATTGTTATTCTGTAATTTGGGCGCCATGCGTGCGATATTGGTGTCCTTTTTAGCGCTTACTTGATTGATCCAGTCAGCAGGCGGGGGGGGGCCAAGCCTCTCCCATCCCTTCAAGTAACGCCTTCACGCATGAGTCAATATCCCCAACTAATGGGGCCGCGATTTCGACGTTACTATCCATTTCTCTAGGTTCAATATCAATTTGGATAAATTTTTTCGGCAATTTGCCCCAGCCTTTCCCTTTGCCATGGGATAATAACCAATTGAGTCGGGCACCAATCAGCATCACCACATCAGATTCCTTTAACACCAAGGATCGCGCCGGGCCTGCGGATTGAGGGTGCGTGTCTGGAAGAAGTCCCTTAGCCATACTCATAGGCAGGTACGGGACACCACTTTTTTCAATAAAAGCCCGAATCTCAATATCGGCCTGCGCATATGCAGCCCCTTTACCAAGGATAATGAGAGGACGTTCAGCACTTTTTAGGACATTAAGCGCCCGTTCTATCGCTTCTGATGCTGGGATCTGTGCAGGCGCCCCATCTACTACTTTTACAAGAGAGTTAGCCCCTTCGTCTGTTCCCATCGTTTGGCCTAAGAGTGATGCAGGTAAATCAAGGTAGACACCACCCGGTCGGCCGGACACGGCGGCACGATAAGCTCGCGCGATTCCTATACCTATATCCTCCACGTGCAATATACGGTAGGCTGCCTTGCAAAGTGTCTTGGCCACCGCTAATTGATCCATCTCTTCGTAATCTCCTTGCATAAGATCAACGATCTCTCGTTCGGACGAACCGGATATCAGTATCATCGGAAAGCAGTTCGTAGTAGCATGCGCTAGAGCTGTTAAACCATTCAAAAACCCAGGTGCTGATACTGTCATGCAAACGCCAGGTTTTTTTGTTAAAAAACCAGCAATCGCAGCCGCATAACCAGCCGCCTGTTCATGTCGAAAGGATAGAACGCGCATGCCATTAGCCTGCATATGGCGTCCCAAATCCGTGATCGGAATGCCAGGCACATTATATATTGTCTTGATTCCGTTGAGTTTGAGGGCGTCTATAATGAGATGAAAGCCGTCTGTTAACTCACCCATTTCTTCTTCATTCTCTTGAGTATCAACTGCAGTTTTCAAGATTAGTGTCCTCCAGGTCTGTTTGAGTCAAATAAACTACTTTAATATTCAACTCAGATAATCGACGTATTTTTCTACATGGTTTGCGAGATTGAGTGCATGTTCACGGACCAAATTTTCAGCGAGTTCAGCATCCCGACTTTCTAGGGCTTCGATTATTGATAGATGGTCAATTATGGAGCGAGATGCCCGATCCTCCTCGTTTATAGTACGAGCCCTTATTCCACGCATATGCAAAAATAGTTTATCCGCTGTCTCCTTTAATAATTGGCAACGGCTCAGTTCAAGTATGGTTTGATGGAATCTAATATTTAGATCGGAATATTCATCTATCCGAGCAGCAACACCTCCGTCCCAAAAGTCACTGAAAATTACTCTAAGTGACGCGATCTCCATATCGGACGCGTTTTCGGCAATAAGTCGAGCAGCCATGCTTTCGAGTGCTGCCCATACAGTAATCATTTCAATGATTTCTTGTTTTGTTTTCCGGGTGATATAAACACCCATTCGAGGTACGATGGTAACAAGACCTTCTTCCTCTAATCGAGCCAAAGCCTCACGTAGAGGAGTTCTACTTATACCGAGCTGTTCAGAAAGTTTTCTTTCATCGAGTTTCAATTGGGCGTTGGTAGCATAAATATCCATCGCAGTAATGGCACTTTTTAAAATGCCGTGGCTCTTATCTTTGAGGCTTATGTTTTCGCTAACTGGCTGAAGAATAAGTTGAGGTGAGGCCATGGATATTAAAAAAATTTGAGTTATTGGCTTGTTTAGGGGTATTTAAAACTAATGTTTCAAGTCTCGATTACATTTATCACCCGATCTCCTAGCATTTTAAATTATTACTGGTATACATAATACCAAGGATTATGGCAAACAAGTTTACGTTCATAATTCGGATTTTAATAACAAAACCCAGAGATCGCGTCCGAATTTTTTGATGATTCCCCTGAAAAAATTATTATATTAAGGTTGGAGTTGTCATTTTAATGGTTCACCTTGAAACTGATATATTTATCATTGGGGCTGGAGGTTCCGGGATGTACGCGGCGATTGCTGCAGCAAGAAATGGGGCCAAAGTCATAATAGCTGATAAAAGCATGATTGGTCGCGGGGGCGCGACAATTATGGCGCAAATGACAACAGCTGCTGCTCTTGGCGATGAAGAACCAGATCACTGGACAATGCATCTTGAAGACACCCTCTTAGCAGGAAGGGGTCTTTGTAATGAAGAACTTTCATCTGTTTTATGTAAAGAGGCAATTGATCGAATTCGAGAAATGGATGATTGGAAAGTGGGTTGGGCGAGAAAAAATGGAAAAATAACCGGTGTTGGAGCCCCTGGTCATAGAAAACCGCGATGCGTTTATGTGGATTTTTTAAATACTGGTCCCGCTGTTGCGAAGTGTCTAAGAACACAAATAGTGCGTAATGCCGAGGTAACCCGAATTAGTGGCCTCTTGATTACCGACGTCGTTGTTGAAGATGGTGTAGTCGTTGGCGCTGTTGGATTTAATCTTGCAGATCAAACCCCGGTTACTATAGCGGCAAAAGCTGTCATCATTGCGGCTGGGGGTTTAACGCGTTTGTATTCGCGAAATAGCGCATCAGCAAACATGAATGGGGATGGTTACGCGATGGCATTACGGGCTGGTGCAGAGTTAATCGATATGGAATTCCCTCAGTTTTTTCCCATTGGGCATTTAGCGCCTAGGTTGGTTGGTATGGATCCGATAATGTGGGATCCATTTCGCTACAAACTTGGTGGTAGGTTAAGGAATGCAAAAGGAGAAGAGTTCGTTCATGAATATGGAGGCCAAGATGAAGGTAAATATCTTACGACACGTGATATAATTTCATATGCAATTACTAAAGAAGAAGAGGCGGGACGTGCAACATCTAACGGGGGTGTGTACCTTAGTTTTGAACATTTGTTGGAGGAGGAATTACGGTCCGCATTTGGGCCAGTTATCGACAGGTTGGCAGCTAACGGCATAGATCTTACAAAGCGTCCAATTGAAGTTGCGCCTATTGCTCATTATCACATGGGGGGTATTAAGGTTAATAGCCGAATGGAGACAAGTGTGTTAGGGCTTTATGCTGCGGGCGAGGCCGTTGGTGGGGCAAATGGTGCTAATCGACTGTCTGGTAACGCTCTTGTTGAGGCTTTTGTTTTCGGAGAAAGAGCGGGAAGGTTTTCAGCAATCTATGCCACAGGTAAACAAAGAGGTTGGTCAAATAAGAGTGGAATTAGGCATCTTGATTCTCTTAATAATTTGATTTCCTGTAAGCATAGTGACGATCCTGAACACGCGGAGCTTGGGCAAATATGGGCTGAACTTCAAAACTTAATGTGGCAGAATGTTGGTGTGTTGCGAACAGGTCTAAAACTGAAAAAAACCCTATTACGCCTCCGATCAATTCGGGAGAACCTTGAGGAAGTAACACCTGCCAAAGGACAGGCGTTTAATCTTACACTTCAAGATTGGTTTGATCTTCGGTCAGGATTGCTGACTGCCGAAGCAGTTACGCTATCAGCTTTAAATCGTACAGAAAGCCGAGGTGCACATCAGAGGGAAGACTTTACTGAAACGAAACAGTCTTTTGAACGAAACCAGTCCATAAGTCTCGATAGGAATGGCTCGTTAAATTCGAGATTCGTAACATCTAAAAACTTTAGTGAATTAAAAAACGCTAGATGAATGAAATGAAGGATAGGGTGACAATCACCGTTAAACGGGGCGCTCAAAATGAGGAACCCCATTTTGAAGTCTACCGTGTACCATATCGTGAGGGTATGTCCGTGCTTGATGCAATCATGTGGATTCGTACAAATATCGATTCATCGTTAGCGGTTCGGTATAGTTGTATCAACGCTAATGCCTGTAAAGAATGTATGGTCATGGTTGATGGGAAAACTCAATATGCCTGTACCACGCGTTTGTTAAATAGGGATACAACCATTGAACCTTTATCTAATAAGGTTCTCATAAAAGATCTGGTGACGGATATTGTACCACCGAAGGAAAATCTGCATTTTATAGTTAAAAATATTCCATCGAATGTTTAAGAGAAGTTTGATTCGACAGAATTTTATAAATCTATAAAGAATGGGCAATTTGAATTCGAATAATTTCGATTCAGGAATTAATAAATTTTAAAATTGAAGGTTTGGTGGATTGGAAAATTAATAATTTTCACTCGAACTCTTTAACACTGAGATTGATTAATTAGATTGGGTCAATGTTAGAGAAGGTAATTGCCAAAAGGTTATAAAAAAAATTTAGCCGGATTGTAAATTATGGCGGTATAGATCAGCTCTTTGAACATAACCCGCAGCGTTTGAAAAGAGATTGCTGATTTGCTCTTCAGATAATTCACGAATTACTTTACCTGGCGATCCCATCACCAATGTATTGGGTGGGATGTGTTTCCCTTCAGTAATCAAAGAGTTGGCGCCTATGAGCACATTTTTTCCTATTTTTGCTCCATTTAGAATGATACTGCCAATACCAATAAGTGTGCCATCATCAATAGTACACCCATGAAGCATGCATAGATGGCCCACCGAAACATCATTGCCTATTAAAATAGGAAACCCAGGGTCAGTATGCAATACGCAGCCATCTTGAATGTTTGTACGGGTGCCAATGGTTATGGGTTCGTTGTCCGCTCGCAGAACTGCCTGCCACCATATGCTAGAATTTTTGCCAATTGTGACTTCGCCGATTAAATCAGCGCTTGGTGCAACCCAAGACTCAGACTCATCTACATTCGATACTTTTTCTTGTAACTCATACCTCATCCCAGTGACCTCGTTCTAATAACATATCAGGTTTTAATCTATGCTATTAGGTTATCAGGAAAAAGCACTACCATTGAATTTGGTTGGTTAATTTAAATTCAAATTATAGAAATAATTTGAGAATAAAGTTTAACTAAATTCCTGTCTAAATTGAATGAAATATGATTTAAATTTAGATAAAGTGGTTTTGCTTAAATAGTTTTTCTAAAAGCATCTGTTCTGTTTTTGTGTAAACATTTTAGAGCAACCTATAGCAAGTGAAATTATTGAGTTGTTGTGGTGTTATCGTCGCTGGTGATGCTTGTTTCATGCTAATATTCCGTTATGGTTTTCAGAATACAGAGGGCTCAGCTTATAATAAATTTGATGACACCGGCATTGAGCAGGTTAATAGTACCCATCTCTAGGGTTGCTGCAACTGTTGTTGTTGTAATTCTCTTTGACGTACGGCAACCGTTTGCTGGTCCTTCAATCTATAATATGGATCATCTTTTGCTGCAACCTCATCCCTTTAGAATGCAGCCTTCAATAAATCGAACAATAACTCCACCTGAAAATAGGTCTAGGATATCCGAACAGTATGAGTTTGGTTCGAAGAATGAGTATACGCTGTCTGAGGTAAATGACCCACTTGAATCAATAAACCGCAGGATATTCGCTTTTAATGAAGTAGTCAGACAGTATCTTCTGGATCCTGTGGTTACAGGATATAATTCAGTTTTACCAGAAGTCGCGCGTGCGGCGATAGCAAATGCTCTCAATAACATTAGCGAACCGGTGGTTTTGGCCAACGATCTTCTTCAGGGAAAGTTCAAAAGAGGATTTGTCACGGCTAGTCGCTTGGTAATCAATACTACTGTGGGTGTGGGAGGACTTTTTGATGTGGCTAAGAATTTGGGTTTTGAAGAACATGAGGAAGATTTTGGACAGACTCTGGCTACCTGGGGTATTGGAGATGGGCTTTATTTAGTCTTGCCACTTTTGGGGCCATCAAATCCAAGAGACGCTTTAGGTCAAATTATAGTGGATCCGTTCTTTGACCCTTTGGGGTATTATTTAGATGATCAAGATCTAGAAGAAGTTGGTTATGGGTTAACAGCTCTCAAAGGTGTGGCCTCATATGCAGATGTGAAAGACCATATGGACGGTCTAAAGGATACATCAGTAGATTTCTATGGGACGATACGTAGTTTACATCTTCAAAAACGCAGAATGGAAATTTTAAATCAAGATTGAGGAAAATGAGAATTAAATAGTGTTTTGATTGGTTTGTTGATTTATTTCCCAACGACGAAAATTAATTTTGTCTCCCTAGAATTATTCTAACATTCCCGGTCTGGTCAATTCTTAAACTTATGGGAACAAAGGCATACTTTGTTTAAGAACTGAGAAATCCCGCTAATAAAAAATTATGCGCTAAGGATTAGCAATTTTGGCTTTATTGTATGTTTCTGCGATCTACCTGCAGCCTAGACAATGACAAGGAAATTACATTCTATAAGCAATTGATATCATTTTATTGATATGCAAAAGCATTGCTATAATTATGTTGGTTTTTGAACATTCCAAAGGAAATGAAGAAAATTGTAGATAAAGTGTTTGTGAAATGAGACAAAATGTAATGTTAGAAGTAAAAATTATTATAAATAATGTTATATTGATTTCGTGAGATATTCTCCATTTCGTATTGAGCACGCAGTGGAAACAAGGGATATAATATTGTCCAGATTGGTATTCTTTAATAGCTTGAACAGCACCGGCACCGCCGCTTGGCGAGGAAATGTTTAAATCTATTTTGATTGCCAACCGCGGGGAGATCGCCTGCCGGATAATTAGGACAGCACGCATTCTTGGTATTAAGTCAGTTGCAGTTTATTCAGAAGCAGATAAAAATGCCCTGCACGTCGATATGGCCAGTGATTCCATACTTATTGGACCAGCGTCTCCTGCCGAAAGTTATTTAAATATAGACGCCATTATGGAAGCAATAGAATTAAGCGGTGCAGACGCTGTGCATCCTGGCTATGGATTTTTGTCGGAAAATGCAGATTTCGTTGAACGGCTTCAGCATGATGGTATATCTTTTATTGGACCTCGCCCGGATGCTATCCGTCAGATGGGGGATAAAATTGAGTCGAAAATGATAGCAATAAAAAACGGTATTCCGACCGTACCTGGTGTTGAGGAACCAATCCTTGATATTAAGATGGCTAATAAGATCGCGAATGAAATTGGTTACCCGATAATTCTCAAGGCTTCTGCAGGTGGTGGTGGCAAGGGTATCCGGGTAGTAACTGATAAATCGGAATTAAAAAATGCCCTAAAAACGTGCATCTCGGAAGCTGAGTCTAGCTTTGGGGACGGCCGCATTTTTTTAGAAAAGTTTATAGCTAATCCACGACATATCGAAATTCAGATACTTGCAGATACGTTTGGAAATATTGTTCATTTGGGCGAAAGAGAGTGTTCAATTCAACGTCGACATCAAAAAGTCATGGAGGAGGCCCCAAGTCCTTTCTTATCAGATCAAATGCGGAAGGATATGGGTACTCAGGCGGTCACCCTTGCTGCTGCCGTTGACTATTCCTCTGCAGGTACAGTCGAATTTATAGTAGATGCTGATCGAAACTTTTATTTTGTTGAAATGAATACTCGTCTTCAGGTTGAACACCCAGTAACTGAATTAGTTACTGGTGTCGATCTAGTTGAACAAATGATAAAAATAGCTGCTGGTAAAAAACTTGAGTTCAGTCAAAGCGACATTAAATTAAATGGTTGGGCAATGGAATCACGTATCTATGCAGAAGACCCGACCCGCGGTTTTTTGCCTTCAATTGGTCGGTTGGTGAGATATAGGGAGCCAATCACATCAGCCTTTGGTACAACAAAAAACGTCCGCGTTGATGGTGGTGTTAATGAAGGAGATGAGATTAACAGATATTACGATCCCATGATCGCGAAATTGATAACCAATGGGGAAACTCGCGGAGAAGCAATTAGGCACATGCGTTGGGCCTTAGACGAATATTATATACGAGGTGTTGCAAATAACTTAGGTTTTTTGGCTGCTGTCATGTCTAATTCGCGATTTCAGGCGGGTAGTTTATCAACTAATTTTATTGCAGAAGAGTTTGGAAACCGATTTATTCCAGAAAAAACTGAACACGAGGATATCGAATTGATCGTTGTTGTCCTGGGTGCGGTTAATTGTATTGTCGCTGAAAAAAGATCTCGCCTCCTGCTACGTAGGATGGATGGCACTTCGTATTATCGTGATAATTACCAAGTCAGACAGAATTGGGTAGTTATTTTTGGTGAAGAAAAATATCCAATCCGAGTAATTAGATCCAACAGTGGGTTTGATATTAGTGTTGGGAAACGATCGTTCGTAGTAGAAACTGACTGGACACCGGGCAATCCGATATTTTCCGGCCGACTTAATGGTGAACTGGTTTCTATGCAAATTGAAAGGGAAGCTACGTTTTATAAAGTCCAACACACAGGCTTAACTACTGACGTAAGAGTAATTTCTCCTATAGCAGCTGACATGCTTTCAATGATACCGGAAAAATTGGCGCCGGATTATTCAAAGCAAGTGTTATCTCCAATGCCCGGACTTTTAATGTCTATCGATGTTGAAGAAGGACAAGAAGTAAATCTGGGCGAATCCTTAGCTACAGTCGAGGCTATGAAAATGGAAAATAAAATAGTTGCTGAGCGAAATGGAGTTATTATCAAAATTCACTCACGTTCGGGGGATAACCTAGAGGTAGGTCAATTAATAATGGAATTAAAGTGACAGTATTGGAAAAATCTACCTATAGAGTCAGGGTGACCGGTCGCGTACAGGGTGTTTGCTTCCGAGATTGGACAAAGAACCAAGCTTGCCGGTTGCAAATATCCGGCTGGGTCAGAAATCGTCGGGATGGCACCGTAGAAGCTTTAATCAGTGGTTCTCCGGAAAATATTCAAGAGATGCTTAATGTGTTTGAGGTAGGCCCATCGGCAGCTCATGTTACGTCCATCCGCTTGAAGTCATGTGACCCACCTCTCGATCGTGGTTTTAAGCAACTTGTCACGGCGTAGTCCATCCTATTGTATTAGTACCCTCTGGGATCCAACATTCCTCTCTGACCTATTATTTCGATTAAAGCCAAGATCCCTAGAAAGTCTCATAGAAAGTTTGTTTCAGTGCACGATCGATTTCAGAAACTGAGATATTTTTCTTTAAATCATGTAGGGAGGTTATTCCAAATTTTGATATGCCGCATGGTACTATGCCATCGTAATGATCGAGCGCCGGATTTACATTAATAGAAACACCGTGAAAGCTGATCCAGCGACGCACCCGAACGCCAATGGCAGCAATTTTCTTTTCCCTATTTTGTGAGTCTGTGACCCAAATTCCGACTCTTCCCTCACGTCTTTCGCCAATAATGTTAAATTGGGCTAATGTAGCAATTAACCATTCTTCTAATTTTCGGACATAGGCCTTGATATCAGCACCTCTTTTTCTTAGATCAAGCATAAGATAAACAACACGTTGGCCAGGACCGTGGTAGGTGTACTGTCCACCCCGTCCAGTTTGAAATACTGGGAAACGGCGTGAAGCCAAGAGGTCTTGTTTATTAGCACTTGAACCCGCGGTATAAACTGAATGGTGCTCCAAAAGCCAGACCATTTCTTGTGCGCTCCCCTGATGTATTTCGTTTACTTTATTTTCCATAAAATCGATTGCGTCAGGATAATTTATCAGTTCTAAGCTAGTACGCCACTCGATGTCACCAGGTTGTGTATTCTGAATGTCTGTCACGGATCGAGAGGAAAATAGGTTATTAGGTTCCATCTATTTCTAAATTTATGTTGAGCACCTTGCTAACATGATGTCTTTTTGCTAATCAGCGGCTAGTTTAGCGATATATGGACACAATTACGAATTATTCTGTTTGCGGTCGTGGCGGAACTGGTAGACGCGCAGCGTTGAGGTCGCTGTGGGAGAAATCCCGTGGAAGTTCGAGTCTTCTCGACCGCACCATTAATTAAGAAAAGTAAGTCCGGAAAAATTGGTTTCCCCTTTGTCCTAAATTTACCAACTTTCGAATACTTTGAGTTTAACATTCTCCTTCTGTTTAGTTATTAGATCTTTGACATTGCGTTTATAAGCGAGAGTGAATTTATCTATCATACTCTTCCCTTAGAGGGGTGGTCATGGTATGCCCTTTGGTTAATAACAAGATGTTTACTAAATGACGGGGATGTAATTATGGCGGATAAATTAGATCAAGATGCTTTAGACTATCATCGATATCCAACGCCCGGAAAAGTTGAGGTTGTCTCTACTAAACCACTAGCAAACCAATATGATCTGTCTCTCGCTTATTCGCCGGGGGTCGCTGCTGCAAGTATGCTGATTGCAGGTGATGAATCAGAGGCAGCAAACCTTACATCACGTGGTAATCTAGTCGCAGTGATATCAAATGGTACAGCCGTTCTAGGTCTTGGAAATATAGGAGCCCTGGCATCGAAGCCCGTGATGGAGGGGAAGGCTGGTCTCTTCAAAAAGTTTGCTGGTATAAACGTTTTTGATATTGAAGTTGACGAAACTGACCCAGAACAATTTATAAAAGTTGTTCGTGCCTTGGAACCCACGTTCGGAGGTATAAATCTTGAGGATATCAAGGCACCAGAATGCTTCACCATTGAGTCACAACTCAGGGAGCAAATGAATATCCCGGTCATGCATGATGATCAGCATGGAACAGCTATCATAGTGGGTGCGGCCCTAATGAATGGGCTTAAGGTTGCTGAAAAAGAGATTGGAGCGATTAAATTGGTATGCTCAGGCGCAGGTGCAGCAGCGTTAGCCTGCTTGGATCTGGTAGTAAAGTTGGGAGTAAAAAAAGAAAATATTTTTGTTTCTGATATAGCCGGTGTCATTTATGAAGGTCGGACCGAAGAGATCAACGAATATAACGTTAAGTATGCACAGAATACGGACGCTCGAACTCTTGGGGACGTTATTGGAGGAGCAGATGTATTTTTAGGGGTGTCTGCGCCAGGCGTGTTGAAACCTGAAATGGTAAAGACAATGGCGGATCGTCCGTTAATAATGGCACTTGCAAACCCTACGCCTGAAATTTTGCCTGAAGAGGCAAAAAAAGTCCGGCCTGATGCAGTGATAGCAACTGGTCGTTCTGATTATCCTAATCAAGTTAATAACGTATTGTGTTTCCCATTTTTATTTAGAGGCGCGCTAGATGTTGGAGCGACTGCCATCAACGATGAAATGAAAATGGCTTGCGTTCACGCTCTTGCGGAATTGGCGCATATTGAATCGGATGAAACGGTCGTTCGGGCTTACGGTCTCCAAGAGCTCAATTTTGGACCTGATTATTTGATTCCTAAACCATTCGATCCTCGCCTTCTCGTCGAATTAGCACCAGCCGTGGCGCGCGCTGCAATGGATTCAGGAGTAGCTACAAGGCCTATAGAGGACTTTGAAGTTTACCGGCAGAAATTGACCGATTTTGTCTTTCGCTCCGGCATTGCTATGAAACCGGTATTCGAAAGAGCAATTTCGAATCCAAAAAGAGTTGTTTATGCCGAAGGTGAATCAAGGCGGGTCCTTAGGGCAGTTCAAAACGCCGTTGATGAGGGGATTGTGAAGCCGATTTTGGTTGGACGTCGGAGCGTGGTGTCAATGCGAATTGAGCAATTAGGACTTCGGCTTAGTGTAGATGACGATTTTGAATTGGTGGATCCAGAAGGGGATGAACGCTACAGAGAATATTGGGAGGATTATCACTCCATTACCAGTAGAGATGGCGTTTCCCGCAATGAAGCACGATTTCTCGTGCGCACCAACACCACCGTAATTGCATCATTAATGCTTAAAAGGAAGGAGGCAGATGCCATGATTTGCGGTGTTACAGGCCGTTATCGGGAACACTTGCCTCATGTCTTTAAAATTGTGGGGCTCCGGGAAGGTGTGGGGCGTGCAGCAGCATTAAGTATGCTGATAATGCCAAAAGGAACATTTTTTATTTGTGATACTCATGTAAATCCTGGTCCAACAGCGGAACAAATTGCGAAATTTACTGTACTGGCTTCGGAGACCGTTAAATTTTTTGGAATTGAACCTAAAATTGCTGTTTTATCCCACTCCAATTTCGGGAGTTCTAGACATGGTAATGCAAAAAAAATGGAAAAAGCGGTGCATTTGATCCGCGAAATGGCTCCGGGCTTGGAGATTGATGGGGAAATGCATGCTGATGCCGCGCTGTCTGAAGAAGTTCGTGATGCCTTGGTGCCCGATTCCAAATTGACTGGTCGTGCAAACGTGTTGGTAATGCCATCATTGGACGCTGCAAATATTACCTATAATTCTCTGAGGATGCTTGGTGATGGTGTGTCAGTTGGTCCAATGTTGATAGGTATGAAGATGCCAGCACATGTTCTGCAAGAGTCAGTGACGGCTCGTGGAATTGTTAATATGACCGCATTGGCCGTAGCTGAATCTCAATCGACGGAAGAAAACTCATAGGGTTCTGCGTTGATTAATCAATGGGAACTAGAGAAAATAACGACCAAACCTCAGCTAAAAATACCAAAGAAATTACCGGGCTAAGTCCTGAGTTTTTATCTGTTTTCAACGAAGCCATGCAGGCGGAGCGGGTCGAAGAAGTTAGAAAACTAACCGACACACTTCATCATTCCGATTTAGCTGATCTCCTTGAAGGGATGGTGGTTGAACGTCGTGAATGGCTGATAGAACTTTTACGCGAAGATTTAAATCCCAACATGATTGCCGAATTAGATGAATCGCTCCTTGGGCAGTTA
This sequence comes from Rhodospirillales bacterium, assembly GCA_028345065.1. Lineage (GTDB taxonomy): Bacteria > Pseudomonadota > Alphaproteobacteria > Rhodospirillales > UBA2165. The sequence goes on along the minus strand of JAOMCN010000013.1, from coordinate 7,966 downwards.
GCAGATCAAATAGGTATTCAAGAAATGGCGGAAGCTATTGCAGAAATGGATACTGATGACGCCGTTGATGTGGTGGAAGAATTGACGTTTAAGCATCAACTTCAAATTCTGGACGCGTTACCTCACGATGAGAGGTTGCTCATTGAAGAAGGATTATCTTATCCTGAGGACAGTGCAGGACGTTTGATGCAACGCGAAGCGGTGAGTGTTCCAAGTCACTGGAATGTTGGACAGGCTATAGATGTTTTAAGAAAGGAAAGGAACCTGCCACGGGATTTTTTTGATATCTTTTTAGTTGATCCGACGGGTATTCCGGTTGGTAGTATACCCCTTAGTCGTATAATGAGGGCACATCGACATGTGGCGCTAAATGCCCTCATGGTGGTAGAAATGAAAACTGTGCCGGTAGAAATGGATCAGGAGGATGTAGCGTTTTTATTTCGGCAGCGTGATTTAGTTTCAGCACCAGTCGTGGATAATTCTTCAAAACTAGTCGGGGTAATTACGATAGACGATGTCGTTGATGTGATCCATGAAGAAAATGAAGAAGATATAATGCGTCTAGCTGGGGTTGGTGAAGATGACGATCTTTATGATGCAGTTATTTCCACTACGCGATCCCGTTTTTCCTGGCTACTTATACATTTGGTTGCCGCGATAGCTGCCGCATACGTAATAAGCTTGTTTACAGAAATAATCGAGGAATTGGTATTTCTTGCTGTGCTTATGCCTATAGTTGCGACAATGGGTGGTACTGCCAGTGTCCAGGCTCTAACCGTAGTCGTTCGTGCGATTGCGATGAAAGAACTGACTACTGAAAATGCCTTTCGAACAATTAGAAAAGAAGTAGCTGTGGGTCTATTAAACGGCATTATATTTGCCATTTTGATAGGAACTGTGGCTTGGGGCTGGTTTGGCAGCCTGGCCTTAGGCGGAGTAATAGCCCTTGCTATTATAATTAATCTTTTGGCAGCTGGGCTCTCGGGCAGTGCATTGCCAGTGATCTTAAATCATTTAGGATTTGACCCCGCGATCGCCTCCAGCGCTTTCTTAACCTCTATTACTGACGTGTTGGGTTTCTATGTATTTTTAGGTCTGGCAGCATTAATATTACTTTAATTAGCTTAGTAATTTGTTTTGTCGTCCACTGCATGTCCACGCTTTGGTATTAGCATTATCCGTTCAAACGTGATTACAACTTCTCCAGTACTCTTTTTTCCAATCGTTCTAATGGTAACAATGCCTTGACTTGGGCGGGACTTACTCTCTCGGACTGCTAAAACTTCACTCTCAGCGTATAGTGTATCGCCGTTGAACACTGGATTAGGCATCGTCACTTTATCCCAACCTAGATTGGCAATCGTTTTTTGGCTTACGTCTGAAACGCTCATGCCGGCGACAATGGATAGAGTGAGGCAGGAATTGACTAAAGGTTGCTTAAACTCACTATTCTTGGCGTATTCCTCATCAAAGTGCAACGGATGTTGATTCATAGTTAGAAGTGTAAAGGCTGTGTTGTCATATGTGGTGATAGTGCGCCCAGGGCGATGTTCGTAAATATCCCCAATCTTAAAATCCTCTAGGTAACGCCCATAAGACTCACGATAGCGGTTTTCTCCTACTTTCTTTGAATTAGCGACCATTCTAAATCCTTATAATAATTAATTTTATGAGCACATGGTTAATATAGGAAACAGTGCATTATCCGCTTCTGAGACCTTGCGACCGGACCGATGTTCGAATATGTCGCCCGCATTGAAGTTCTAATAATACTCTTCTGCTGATTGTCGGTGTCAGTCTTTGCCTACTTTCTTTAATCTATACTTTTTACGAGGCCCTTAATGTTTTGAAAATATGGTGGCAGGTTTAAGCATGCAGGCTCAGACGCTTAACTTTTGCATTAATTTCTATTAATACACATTTTTTTACAATTTTTATTCCTTTAGGTTCTTCTTAAATTAAGGTTAATACTATATCAGGACCTGATATTAGAAATAAACAAACTAAAAATGATATCAATGTCCAAGCCGGCTTGTAATTCTTTTTGATAGGGTGCCCGTTCGGAGACAGTGAGTTAGTGGCATCTATATTAGATTAATGTACCTTTTTGACGTGAGGATATAAAATTGTTGGCTATTGATATTCTGAGGTGACACTATAAATCGTGTGCGGTATCACCTTAAAATAGGTAGTGCCATGTGTTTCGCGTGACATAGAATCCAAAAAATGACGGTTGTAACAAATTGAATGATCAAACTGAACATGATGCTGAGCGGTTTCTAACGGCTTTGGAGCAAAAGGTTCAAGAACTTTTAGTTCTGTCTAAGATACCTGTCTCAAATCCCGCTAAACTTAGTTTTGTCGATTATAAAAAGTTTCGTGAAAAGTCAGACGAATGTCTGTCCTTTCTAGTAATCATTGAAGGCCGCATCAGCGAAGTTGAAGGAGAACGAAAGGATCTCTTGTCCGAGCAATTTGATAAACTAGTCGTTGCGACATGGTCTGTTTTAATGGAGGGATCGATTGGTTTTTTGACGGTTCTATCTGAACGGGAATATTTGCCAGTTGGCACACGTCATGTATTTGAGCAGGAACTAAAAACACTTTCTGAAGCAGAAGACGTTATGAAGGAAAATAATAATCAAAAGCTTCTTTCAGATAATATGGCGGAGAAACGGGCAAAGGCTAAAGAAATTTTAAAAGTTGTAATTGAACGCGCACCAGAGCTTTTAAATGTAGAAGTTAACCTGGATGAAGCGATCGAGTCTTACTCTGAAGTTGCCCCTACCTTAGATCTAGACCAAGAGTTAGAACCCGAAGCGATCCTCGATGACGCATCTACTTCAGAATCGGGGGCGACATCGGATGGTGCAGTTGCTTCAGAGCCGGGAGTGGGCTCCGATGACGCATCTACTTCAGAATCGGAGGTGACATCGGATGGTGCAGTTGCTTCAGAGCCGGGAGTGGGCTCCGATGACGCATCTACTTCAGAACCGGGGGCGACATCGGATGATGCGGTTGCTTCAGAGCCGGGAGTGAGCCCTGATGATGCAGTTGCTTCAAAAGAAGGATCAGGTTCAAATTTGAATTCGGAACTGAGTAATGAAAACGATCCTAATGTAGATTCAATTCCGGAAAGTGATGGAGAGGCGGATCTAGTTAATAGTTCAGACGCGGAGAGTTAAGGCTTTACAAATTTGAAAAAAATGAACCGATGAAGCCATGCCGAAATTATATGTGTTTATCAATTTTATACATGATGCAGCCAGATCAAGTTAACTTAATGATAACCAACTAATTTTCATTCCAATTTGATAAAGCTGGGAGGTTTTATACGATGATTGAAGACCCGGTAGTGATAATAGGAGCGTCAAGGACCCCCTTGGGTGGCTTTGGCGGAGATCTCGCCGCGTTATCTGCTCCAGAGCTTGGTGCTGTAGCAATTTCCGATGCAATTACAAAATCTGGTATCAAGGTTACTGACGTTAATGAAGTGATAATGGGTGTCGTGTTGCCAGCAGGCCAGGGACAAGCGCCTGCACGGCAAGCATCCATAGGAGCGGGGATTCCAATGGCAGTAGGCGCTACAACGATAAACAAGATGTGTGGATCAGGCATGAAGGCGGCGATGTTCGCTCACGACAGTATTTTATCAGGTGCCCACGAAGTTATTGTGGCTGGTGGAATGGAGAGCATGAGCAATGCCCCGTACTTGCTGCCGGATGCTCGATCAGGAATACGGATGGGGCATGGACAACTAAAGGATCACATGTTTATAGATGGTCTTGAAGACGCTTATGACACGGGAACGTTAATGGGTGTCTATGCAGAAAATACCGCTGAGGCCTATCAGTTTACTCGTGATGCGCAGGACGAGTTCTCTATCACCTCGTTGAAACGTGCCTTACTAGCATCAGAGAATGGAAAGTTTTCTGATGAAATAGTGCCGATTACTGTTTCATCTCGAAAAGCAAAAACTGTAATAAACATCGATGAACAACCGAGAAATGCAAGACCTGAAAAAATTCCGGAACTGAAGCCCGCATTTAGAGAGCATGGAACCGTTACAGCAGCAAATTCTAGTTCCATTTCGGATGGCGCTGCTGCCTTGATATTAGTGCGGCGTTCTGAAGCTGAAAAACAAGGTTTAACTCCTCTAGCTGCAATACATGGGCATGCCACTCATGCCCAAGATCCGGAATGGTTCACGACAGCTCCTATTGAAGCTATTAATAAGGTGCTGGAAAAAGCCTCTTGGAATAAAGATGAAGTTGATCTTTTCGAAATTAACGAGGCTTTTGCCGTTGTCACTATGGCAGCGATGAAAGATCTCGGTTTATCGCATGATAAAGTAAATGTACACGGTGGTGCCTGCGCTCTTGGGCATCCTGTCGGTGCAACTGGTGCAAGGATTATTGTAACCTTATTACATGCGCTTAGTAGATATGATCTTAAAAAGGGTGTTGCGTCTCTCTGTATTGGAGGGGGGGAAGCTACTGCAATCGCCATTGAGAGGTTAAACTAGTCATTCCGATGTAGTTAACTAGAAGGACAGTTGTTTTATTGTCTGGTTCGTCTACTGATTTATTGTAATCAAAAAATTAGAATATTAAATTCATTCAGTGTTCAGAAAGTGTAAAGTAATATGTCAGAACAATTGATTTTGAAATCACTAAGTAGCCAGGGTGTAGCTACGATTACACTCAATCGCCCAAATATTTTTAACGGTTATAATGAAGAGTTTCTCAGACAATTTCAGGGTACAATTAGTGAATTGGAATCGGATACTTCTGTACGGGTGATTACGTTAAGGGGCGCAGGAAAGCATTTTTCTGCTGGTGCCGACGTGAATTGGTTTAAAGAGCTAGCCAAATCCACGCCCGAAGTGCAATTAGCTGCTGCCCGACTAAGTACAGGTGCCATGAGAGCCTTGAATAATTGTAAAGTGCCAACCATTGCTATGATACATAACGCCTGTTTTGGTGGAGGAACGGGGTATGCTGCTGCATGCGATATCGTTATAGCTTCTGAAGATGCGCGATTTGCAATTACTGAAGTCAGGGTTGGGATAACGCCCGCGCCAATTATGATCCAGTTAATAAATGCGATTGGTGTCCGTCAGATGCGAAGATATGCCCTTACAGCCGAAACATTTGATGTGAGAGAAGCGAAAGAAATTGGGCTAGTTCACGAAATTTGTGCAGTAGGAAGTTTAGATGTAGCTGCAGCACCTATAATAGATCAACTACTTCGCGGCGGGCCAAAGGCAATAAGGGATACTAAGGCCCTTGTTGCAGAAGTAGGTGATAGTCTATTACCAGACGAAGAAGTAGAAAAAATGGCTAGAATTAGCGCGGCAGGTCGAAGTACTCCCGAGGGAATTGAAGGTTTTCAAGCTTTTCTTGAAAAGCGTTCCCCTAATTGGTATTTGATGGACGAGTAGGTAATCATGATATATCTCGATAAATCCATTATTTAGTAACGATATATGCGTCTGATAAATGTTCAATTCCAAAGTTAATCGGCACATTCAATTTTAAATGACTATCCATCTCCTTCGCATGGCAGTCCGAGTTGAAAGTGTTGCAAAACTAAAGCAGCTTCAAGCTGAACGCTTGGTCCAAAGTGGGGCAGAAAATAAAAGTGAACTTTATACGTATACTAGAAATATTCCTAAACGGATAGACGAGCTAATTGATGATGGGTCTATCTATTGGGTTATCAAAAAGTATATCAAGGTGCGCCAAAGAATTTTGGGTATTGAAAGGCACACAAACGACGAGGGGAGGGTGTATTGTGCTATTCAAATTGACCCGGAGCTAAAGCAAGTCGTTGCGCGACGCCAAAAGGCTTTTCAAGGCTGGCGATATCTGAAACCAGAAGATATTCCAACAGATCTACATCCTTCTCAGTCAAAAGTAACGAACTTACCGTCGGCATTAGCGGATGAACTCCGTGAGTTGGGGTTAATTTGATCATTTCCTCCTATAATTTAAATATTGGCTAAATTTGATCCTCGATTATGCAGATTCATCTGTTGGTAATATTATATGAGTGATAATAGCTTTAAATGACTGAAAGGTTTCAATCGTGCTTCAACCTCTGACTGATGGCAGGAATGCTTATGAGGTTAGTATTTATAACCGAGATGTTCGTGCGGCTGTAAAGGGTAATCAAAGTCATATTTTGTTCGGTGATCATTGGGCTGATCTACAATTTCAGGATGTGCATGCGCAAAGTGAAACTGAAGCACGCAAGTTGATTTCACGGCGATATCCCCCGGACCAGGGTTTCGTTATTGAAGAGTTGACGGCTCTTGGTTGATATTTGTTGAGGAGCTGTAAGGAAATACATTTCCTATAAGACCATTACTGGGCACCTTCAAAAAAATTGTACGCGTTGATACCGTCAATGATGACACCATCAAAACCTTGTTTGAAGATTCCATAAACATAAGCCTTAGGTGTTCCCGTTATGGCATCTTGCCAGGCTTTATACCAGTAACGAACGTAATATTTGTCAGGATTGGTTGGCGTGGGCGCCCCTATATAAGCGGGAGAACCTTCTTTCCATCCTGGCTTCCAGTAGTATCGAGAGCTATCTGCATGACCAATATCGACCCTTGCAAAAACTAATCTCCTAGCTCCAACCTTTTTAAATTTAAAGCTACGTATATTATTTTTTGTGAAAGGCCTTCTTCCACGGTGGAAAACATCAGTTATAACAGCATCATAATTCGTATTACTGAGCGCTAATACAAAATCTTCTTGTCTATCAAAGTTAGACGAATCGGTTAAATACAAAAAATTATTGGCAATTTTGAGGCCAGTCACATTTTTGGGATTCACATCAATTGGCTGTGGAGGAAAACTCGGGATTGAGTTAAAAATGTTATCGTTACTGTTTGTAGCGAAAGGGATAAAGCCATTTGCTTTATTGAGAATTATAATATCCTTAGCAATTTGTTTATTAGGCGCGTAATCGGAAACCCATATTTGCAACCCTCTCTTCTTACCCAATTTTGCCAGTCTTAATAGTTCCTTACGGGCTTTAGCATCCGTTTTGATTTCATCTTTTCCGGGGAGTGGGGGACGAAAATTTAAACCTTTAATTAGTACCCCATCGATTGCTTGGATATAGGTTGAGGAGGGTGCATTACCTCCTTCTTCAGCTGTGCTCCCTTTTTCTAATAATTCTAAACCATCCTGGGTCATTACGATAAAATTAGGGTCAAGTCGTCGAGAAAATTTACTTATTGATCGAATAAACTTTCTCATTTGTTGACGGTGGTTGATGTTAACCATTGAATCCACAAGTCCTTGCGCACTCTGGCCTCGGCGACCTAAGTTTACATCTCTACCTTGTGCGCGTATTCCAGCTTGGGCAAAAACAAGTGTAATATCCGAAAATAAAAATACGCTACATAAAAAAATAATTTTAAAAATATAAGACATTCTAACTATTTTGGAATTTATCACTAATCACACAAATGGTATTTTAAAAGTTCATTAGAACCACAAAACGATGGTAATTTTATGGCAATTTGGTCAATACTTCCTCTGCGAGAGCCATGGATGCTGTGATTCCCGGTGATTCTATACCGAAAAGATTAATTAGTCCTTGCACATTATGGGTTTCAGGACCTGAAATAACAAAATCTGATTGAGGGTTTTCTGGGCCATTTAGTTTAGGTCTGATACCTGAATAAGCGGCGGAAAGGGAATCTTCGGGTAGATTTGGCCAATATTCCCTGATAGCCGTGTAAAAATTATAGATTCGGGAGGGATCGACTGCATAGTTAATCTGATCTACCCATTCTACATCTGGACCAAATCTCGCTTGCCCTTCTAAGTCTAATGTTAAATGCACGCCCAGACCTGCTTCATCTGGCACAGGGTATATTAGGCGTTTAAAAGGTGATTTTCTGTTTAAAACAAAATAATTTCCCTTTGCAAAATAGATGTCA